>JBHLRT010000010.1:0-12262 GCA_048882305.1 Candidatus Thorarchaeota archaeon | reverse complement strand
ATAGACTCGATAAGCGAATGACTGAAAGAGTCACTACAATCAGTTGCCATGCTGATCGCATTGAATCTGAGATTCAATCAATCATAACCCAACAAGTGGATCGAATTGATCAACACACATTGGGTATACGTGAAGAATTTCATGCAAACCTAGAAGACATTACTCGTCAATTCGTTACACTGACCCAAGGGATTGAAGCGACATTCAATGGCCTTCTGTCAAGCCAGACTGTGGAGGCTCGAGATCTCATCGCATCAACACATACAGAATTCAAGACCGCGCTCAAAACGGAAATGACTGGTTTGAAAGATGACTCCGCAAAACTGCAACAAGAGTATTCTACAGAACTTGGATTGAAAATCGAGGAAGTAGCTTCTTCAGTAGCAACTGTAAAACACGCATTAGACGAGCTGGCTGTGCAAAAACGGTTTGAAATCTCTGAGAGTATGGCTACCGCACTAGAGAAATTGGAACTCTCTGTTCGTAGTACTGAGGATAGTTTAATCAAAATGGAAGATGGTACTATCAAGCAGTTCACAGATAATTTCGAACAAGTCAGTGAGGAATTCAATGTAACTGTGGACGGTGCTCGTGATACAATTACTGAGCGGCTCGCCAATATTCAGTCTACAACGACTGATGCCCTACGTAAAAGCACTACTGCAGCCAAAAGTACAGCTGATGCTTTCATCTCTGAGCAGAAGGACCATAAACAGCGATATCTTGCCGATTCAAGCAAAAAGATGAATCGTCTTGCTACGAAGCGAGTAAAGGACTCTAAAGTTAGAATAGAGGAGTTTCGCACTGAACTTTCGGATAATGAAACTGCAGGTGTTAAGAGCAGAAATGCAACGAAGGAAGAGGTCATCCAAGCTGTTGAGGCACGAAGAGCAGAAGTAGCTCAAGCATTTGATGCTGCAAGCGTGTGGATAGACTCAACAGTTTCTAACCTATCCACTTCTCTGGACACTTTTGGTACCAAATTACATAATGAGATTACACTAATGCAGAGGAATCTTCAGAAGGCTAGTGAGGAAGCATCTTCAGGAGTACTTGAACGTGGTAATTCTGATATCGATAAATTTGCTGAGATTGCTACGACTCTATTTCAGGATGCTGAATCTTCAGTTAATACACGACTAGAAGACTTCGGAGAAAATTGTGCAATTGCGCTTGTGAAAGGAAATGATGCGTTCACATCTCTGCCTAATACTATGGCACAGAAGATCGCTGATGTTGATAAAACAATAATCCAAGAATCAAATCAGAATTATGGGATGGTAGCTGAAAAGCTTGCATCTTCATTCACAGAATTTCAACGTTCTGCTGAGTCTGCATCTGAAGAATTCCGTAATTTGCTTGAACAATCCTCAATTCAGACTACTGAGAAAAGAAATGAAGCGGTCAAGGCGGTTCAAGAAAGTGCAAATCTTTCAAACCAATATGCCTCAAGAAAACTGGAAACTATAGGACTTGAATTAAAGACCCAGCTTAGTACCCAGTCATCATCATTGATTGAAAAGACACATTCTGACATAGATGCAAAGAATCAGGTACTGACTGAGGCAGTCACAGTTTCAAGTAACCAAGCAAATGAAGGAGTCACCCTTCTTCGGCAAACAAGAAGCGACGCTCTTACAAAATTCAACGATCAAGTGGATAAATCACTTCGGAGATGGTCTAATACGCAAAAGAATCAGATTGCTGAATTGAGTGAAAATGTGGGTGAAACTATAGATGGTGTAGTCAAACTTGCTTCAAAAGCAATTGATAATCTGACCGCTATACATGCAGCAAGTGAGAAAATGCTTGATGTATCAACTGATAGAACTTGGTACTTGAGCGGTACAGATGAAGCATGTGCCCACATCATCGATATGGCGCTACGTGCTGAAGAGTCGGTGGTCATATCAGTCCCTGATATAGCTTGTCTAGATCTAAAGAAATTGTCTCGAGCTAAGAGTCCTAAACGGAGGATCTTAATTCTTCCAGAGTCTGAGTATGAAGATTCAGTTCTTGAACTCCTGGATGGTTGGCGTATACGCCAAACAGAAACTCCAATGCTTCTATCAATCATCGATGAAAGAGAGATTCTCATTGGGGGTGCAAGTGATTCAGAAGCGCCTATCGCTGTGGTGTCTGAGGATGCATCTTATCTAAAACTGTATCACGATGTCCTGGGACCGAGACTCATTCGACAGGTCAAATCATGATTGGATGCTCAAGGTGTACACAATCGCATCTTCGTCAAAATAATAGCCGTAAATCTTGGAAGTAGCTATGAATCCGTTTGCTTCATAGAGTGTCCTTGCTGGAAGATTACTCTCTCGCACTTCGAGTCGACACGAGCTAACGTTATGCGACTTTAGATGCTGAACCACATGCAAAAGCAGCATCTTCCCGTTGCCTTTCCTACGTTCATTTTGTTGCACAGCTATGTTGAGAATGTGCCCCATGTCCTTCTTAGTATCAATTTCCCAAACTACATAGCCAACAATCCTACCGCCCTGCTCTAGAACATCCATATACACAATTCCTATGCTCTTAGATGCCGTTTTTCCTCTTAAAAGACAGATATTGAGGAATTCCGTGTATTCCCAAGCGACAGGAAAACTCTGCTTCTCTATTATCAATATCTCATCAATATCTTTCGCCTGAGCTCTTCTAATCACGGGAATAATCAACTCCGAATTAAATCAAGGAAAAGCATCTTTCTCTCCTACTGTACTGCCGCATGAGGGACAATAGGTTGCATTCACGGGAAGTGGATTTCCACAATATTTGCATGAAGTTCCCACACGTAGGTACTCTGGATTTTTTCGATAGGATTGAGAATATCGAACATCTTCCTCCCAGTTTTTGTTTACCCACCAAAAGAACATCATTATAATGAACAGCGTCAGAATCATAGCATAGGGCGCAAGGTCGCCAGAGAAGAAAAACGGGAATACAAAAAAAGTGATGTTACTTCCTCGATTCAGTATAGCTAAACCTAGTCCTACAAGAATGAATCCAAGAGTAATAGAGTATAGATTCCTCGTTTGCATCTATAGCACACCAAGGGTGGAATTTCGTTGTGCAACTGCTATTAATCTATGGCTTGAATCATATTGTCGATGTATAGAAAGTGCACGCAAGACATATCAACAACATTTGCGATAATTCCTACAGTTACGCCACCACTGTACTTGTCAATAATGATGAATATAGTGTGGTGCGGGGGTTTGCATAGATGACACCTATCGATAAGAAGACTAGCAAGATAAAAGCCAAGCCAAAATACCTCTTCAAAATCACTGTGGTGGGCCCCGACGATCAGTTGCTAGAGAATTTTCTCTCCACCTTTGATCCAGTTGTCAAAGTTGATGGAATACGTATTGTTTCTGCTGATCATGTAACAGATGATTCTGATGTACGTGCTGTTTTTATGTCCCCCAAACATGCCGCCCTTGATATCCTTCTTTCCTTGACATTCAAAGGCGCAAGTGCTGTGATAATTGTTCTGAGAGAACCTGATCCTGAGATAGAAACAGTATATCGGAATGAGATTAGAGAAAATCTTGGAGCTAAAATTCCAACACGGTTATTCACCATTGGTGCTTCATTTGATAAATTTAAACGGACTGAAATTCAACACATTTTTGATGAGTTGATAGAAGAAATCTTGGCACAACGTGAGAAAGATCATATGGCTAAAGAGATGAAGATCAAGAAAAAAGAAACCACATCCAAGAAGAAAAAGACAAGAAAACCAAAATGACACGTAACACGAAGCTTTTTTTCGATTCCTGATGCTTCATTGGTCGGTGTCAGTAGTGGACTCTGAGAAGAAACGTTCCGATGAATACTGGATGGGTGTTAGAGACGCCCTGCGAATGGTTGATAGTTTTACAAAATGGGCACGAAGGAACAGGCACCGAGCCAAAACTCTGGATGATTTTATTCATGATGGGCTGGTTGCTGCAGCAAAACGTTGTGAGTCTTGTTTGAAAGATGATTTAGGCCTTACCTTCGTAGAAGAGAACTCGGATGTAGGAGATGAAAAAGTTCCTTCCGGATATGAGATGACGTCTCCTCCTCAAGATATCTCTGAAGTTGAAGACGGTTTTGATGTCCCTCCTGAGGATATGACTCCTGAACCTTCTGAGGTTTCAATTGAAACTGAAAATGAGGTAGTCAGTATTGAAAGTGTTTCTCGTCTAGAGGATGAAGAGATGGATGATATTTCAATGGACGGACCTCCTAGAGAGTTTGCTTCTGACTTTGATCTCGTTGAACCAACTGATTTAGATGTTGATTCTGCTGATGCTACGCCAGAGGAGGATGAAGAGGAAACTCCTGAACCTGAAGAGGTTGATAAAACGCCATCATTTACTTGGGCTGATTATGAAAAAGCTGTAGCTCCAACTAAAGTTGACCCGGACCTTGAGGAAGATGAAGAAGATGTTGAACTTCCTCCACCTATTGAATTGGAGTCTCATATGACTTCAGCTCTTGAACCCGAGCCCGAATCCGAACCTGCTGCAATACCTGAAGACATACAAATTCCCGAGCCACCAATGATTCCTCCCGATGAAATTGATGAAGATACTAGCGAATCTGATGACTCTTCTGAAACAATAACTGAGCCACCCCCACCACCGCCTCCTCCAGAGAGCGATGAGGATGAAGAGGAGCGAAGACGTCGTGCTCGTAGATTGTTCTTTGGTGATTAATCTTCTCCATCAATAATGATTCTATAGACTTTGGACGCCTCTTCTGCATTCGCTACACCTTTGATGACTACATTACCTGCGGGCATTATCGTCATTCTAACCTCATCGGTTACTTTCACAACAAGGAATCGTTTTCTTTTCTGTATTGAATACTCAGCGTCCAGTCTTTTAGCTAGTTTGTCAAGATTAAGTTCCAGTATTTTTCCTGGTGATACATTGAAACTTTGCGAACAAAGTTGTGTTATTCGAAGGTTATCTTGTTGCTCTACTGGTTCTTTTTGAGGTTTTGAACACACTTCGCAATCTTCTGCCTTACCAATATCGAAGAAATCGAATCCAAGAGTACTTGAGTCAATGGACATCAATCGATTAGCCAAATCTGGTTCTCTTCTTAGAGCTAGTTTGACAGTTTCATTAACCTCAATGGATGCAGCAATTGATAGAAGCATGGGTGAAACCCCTACGCGAGAACATGAATTCTCTGGATTGTCTTGAGCATCACCCATCACACAATGGAGACAACCTGTCCTTCCTGGTACGAACGTTGTTAAATTTGCATAATATTCTACAGCTCCCGCAAAAACATATGGAATCTTGAGTGCTAAGCTGGCATTATTTGCGGCTCTCCGCGCAGCGAACGAATCAAGTCCATCAACTATAATATCAACTCCCTTTAGCACATCGATTGCGTTAATATCGTCTATAGACGCACAAATTGGATCAAATTGAACTTCTGGATTCATCAATTCTAGATTCTCAGCCGCAGCCTCAGCTTTTGGTTTGCCAATATCCCTTGTATTATAGACCGTCTGTCTTTGTATGTTCGATAATTCGACAATATCTCGGTCAACAATCCGAATTCTCCCAAAGCCTACAGCAGCAAGCAACCTGAGCGCTGGACTACCAAGGCCACCTGCTCCCAGCATCGCAACAGTTGTATTCATAATCACTTCCATATCATTCTCAGAAAAGTCACGAAGCGCCAGCATTCGTGAGTATCTTTCTCGCTGATTATCTGTAAGCTTCATCTCTTAGATAATGAACACAGGGGCTCACTTAAAGCCTTGGACATATGTTATTGTCAACCATGGATTCTATGTCTGAGGTAGCGATAGGTCTTCGTAGAACTCCCATTGATTCTCTGAGAGCTGCAATTTCTAAGCTCAACCTAACAATATCTTCTCCCACTAGTGGTGCAAACATAATAATCAAACCATCAATATATGATCCTAATCTGCCCGGGAATACTGATGTGAGGATGGTCCAGGCAGTTATTCAGACGTTCAGTTCTCTGGGAACCATGAGTATTGTTGAGAGTGACAATCCATTACGAACAGCAAAAGTTGCTTTCTCAAAAATGGGCTACGATGAATTAGTAAATGAGAATGTTCGGCTTGTAAACCTCTCAGATGATAAGATGGTTCCTGTTACTTTTGCTGGACAGTTTTTCAAAGACCGAAAAATCCCTCATATCCTTCATCATAACTCATACCTTGTCAATCTAGCAACACTCAAAGCTGAACCTGAAATCTGTTTAGTAGGCGCGGGAATAAAGAACCTCTTTGGTCTTCTCCCTGAACCTGATAAAAGCATATACCATTCTGACATTAATGAAGTCTTGATGGACCTTCTCATGATATTCCGCCCCCAGTTGACAGTAATAGATCTAACAAATATCGTAATAGGAAAAAGGGAGGAAAAACGAACAAAGTACGTTGGTGGAGTAGTGGTTGGAACCGATCCTGTTGCTGTTGACTCATTTTGTTCGAATCTTTTAGGAATAGACCCATTAGAGGTTGACCATCTTCGAATGGCTCACCGTCTCGGTCTCGGAGAGATTCTATCTGATAGAATCAATGTAAGAGGTACTCAACATCAAATTAGCGAACTATATCGTCTTTTTGGAAAATAGGTCATCAGGAAAGGGTTTATCATTGTGTTAAGGATTGCGACTAAACCTCGAAGGTGTAACCTGTCGCAAACTGGTGGTGTTTCACATGGACTGGACATCTCACACCATGGAGCGGATTCCCGCCTCCGGTACTCTCAAGATGTATGATTTGGCTAGAAGCATGGAATCAGAAGGCAAGCGCATCTATCACTTCGATGTAGGTCAACCTGATTTTCCAACCCCTGAATATATTGTCAATGCTGGAATTGAAGCGTTGAACCATGGATTCACTCGTTATACTTCGTCTAGAGGTATTCCTCCTCTCCTTGATGGTATCGAAAAACATTATGCTGGTCGTGGAATTACTATCGATGGATCAAAGAACGTCATTGTCACACCAGGTGCAAAAATGGCTCTTTTTCAGGGATTTCTCAGTACGCTAGATACAGGAGATGATGTTCTACTTATATCCCCAGCTTGGCCAACCTACCGAGTTATGATTAGAACTGTTGGAGCTAAACCTATAGATGTCAACACTCATCCCGGTTACTTGATTGATCAAGAAGCACTGAAAAATAGTTGTTCAAAATCTGTGACTGCTCTTGTTCTAAACACACCAAACAATCCTACAGGTGGTGTTCTCTCAAAAGAGGATATGAAATTAATCCATGACCTTGCCATTGATTATGACTTTGTAGTTTTCTCAGATGAGATTTATGAGATGATTGTCTATGACGGCTTTAAGCAGACATCTATGCTTGAGATTGATCCAAACTTAGACAACACATTAGTCATTAATGGTTTCTCTAAAACATATGCAATGACTGGTTGGAGACTTGGATATGCGGTTGGAAACGAAGAAACCATTAACAACATGATTCGCATCCAACAAAACACAACATCATGTGCAACATCTTTCGTTCAATATGCTGGCTCAGAAGCGCTCAAAGGAGACCAAAGTTCGATTCAGATGATGACAAAGGAGTATCAAAAACGCCGCGACACGATTACGAGTGTATTTTGTAACATGCCTGGAGTACAGTGTGTGAATCCAAAAGGTGCCTTCTATGTATTTCCTGACTTCTCAGTCTATGGCCTTAGTAGCAACACTCTTGCTGAGTTGATACTTAAGAAGACAGGAGTTGCCTCTACGCCTGGAATTCTATTCGGAAAGAACTTCGATGATCATCTTCGCTTTTCATACGCAACATCATTGGCTGATATAAAAGAAGGTCTGGCGAAACTTGGTGATTTCCTCCTGACCCTCATTTAGGAATCAGCACAGTCACCATTATTGAGGTATCAATAGTGCCCCCTGAAAATGAAGAAATTCGGTTCGAATGCACAAAGTGCGGGGCATGCTGTTGCGAGGATTCACTCTTGGTTACGGTCACAGGCCGAGATATAGCACGGATTTCTTTCAGCTTAGGTCTAAATGCTAATGAAGTGTTGCGTGCGCTTGATTTCTATCTTGTGTCTGGTACAGAATCTCCAGTAGGTTTTCGAGATATTCCAACCGTGAATACAGAACAAGGTCGTGCATATGTTGCGATTAAAAAGATGGAAAATGGTGATTGCATCTTCTTGAAAGATAACTTATGCATGATACATCTGGTTCGACCTATGGTTTGCAAGTCTTTTCCATTTGTGTTTAGAGATAATGATGGTGATCAAACTTGGGGACTTAGTGCAATGAAAGAGATTTGTCCGGGGCTTGGAACTGGACCTGTTGTTGATCTTTCAGAACTCAGAGAACTGGCTGTGACTGTGTTAGAGGATTTGACTCTATACAGGAAATTCACTGAAGAATGGAATTCTGAGAAGAATCCAACAGTAAAGGACTTGATTGAAAAGATCCTTTTAGATACTCGATTCTCTGTTTGATACTGCTAGAGTCTTGTTAGAATCTGAAGTATATTCCCGAAATTATGTTCAACAGTTCTGCTCTTCTCTGTGTACCCTGCAAGGCTGTCCAGTCTATCATCTCTTTCAAGAAGCTGGAGGAATTTATCAGATCTAATCTCTGAGTGAATTTGGTCGTTCAATTCTATTATCTCGTCAGAAGTCTTCAGGATATAATGAAGCATCTTGATGAGCATATTGAATTCATTGATGTCTCTGAGCTGCAATGTCTGACTATAAAACTGGAACTCTAGCCTCGCTAATCTTTCTCTCATTGCAACAAGGTTCTGAACCCAGTCTGGAGTATCTTTTTCCTGTTCCAATTCTCGACCAAGTGAAGTCCAGAAATTCTGTTGGTCAAGGAGCTGAACAAGATAATTACGAAGGAACTGGAAGTGGTCCACACCATTCTCTATGTCGTCTTCTGTACCGATCGGTTCCATCAATGTATCAGTTTCACTGTGCTTCAGAGCAATCATAAGTGAGAATTTGTCCACATATCGTTTGACTTCATCAGTCTTCTCTCTCTCAGTAAGAGTATCTGCAAATGTGTCCCCAAGTGTCAAGATGAATTTGTACAGACACTCAGAGCAAATCTCAGCACTACTTGAGATTTCTTTAGTTGAGAGAAACTGCATAGCATCCTCTAGATCATCTCCAGGTACATCCTTGCCATGGATTCGTAACACCCAGCCTTGTGAAATGCAATACACTTTGTTATCTGGATAGTTAATGTAGATTGATGCATAGCAAACATTACCATCGCTAGCTCGTTCTTCTTCCATGCTCTCCCTGTCAAAGTGATATGAGAAAATAGATGGATCTATCTCTATGGCTTCTATCTCTAGTACTTTGTCATCATTGACGCAAAGCCGTTCATCACCAAATACCTTGTAAACAGGACATCCTCTAACAAGTTTGATGCTTGATTTTTCCTCCTGCTTACTAGATCCAAACACTATTTTTTTCTCCAACTCAAGATTGCGTTCTCTAAAGATGCTTTACAGGATGATTTCTGATAGAAACTGGGGGACATTTAGAAGTTATTATGAAGTACAAATCTGTAGAAAGAGTTCATTTGTTCAAGAAGTGCGAGTGTCAATCTCATGTAATGCTGATACTAGATTACTAAACTTGTACTCGGTTTTTTTCCTGGTTTCAGAATGCTGAGACAGCATATCTCTAATATTGTCCGGTAAGGCATTGCGTTCAATAAGATTGACTGTCTTCTCACGAACAAAATTGTTGATGGCAATGACCTTTTCCGACACTCCGACCATGAATTGAAGTATGTCTAGCGGGTCAGTTTCTTCATCTGTGTCATCAAGAGAGAGTACCTGAAAAATGAATATAGATTCAAGACGTGCAAGAGTCCTGTAAGAATCTATCAACTCTATCAAGTCCTCTTCAGCATTTGCTCTCTTAAGATTCAAAATAATTGATGCCCAGTGTGAGCGACTTCTATTGATTTCTCTCAAATAGCTCCATAGATGTTCAATAAATTCAGAGTGGTCTTTGGTACCTGTATATCCACTCAATTGTATAGCCATATTGGTTGCTAATTCTCGAACATATTTGGCTATGATTTCTTGCCTTTCATTATCTGTCAGAAATCCATCTGAACCTGATCCAAGAGTCCTCAAGTACCGATAGAGACAATCCGAGCATAAAACGCCATCTCGACTTTTTTCTGAAGATGTCACAAACCGTAACGCTCTATCAATCTCATCAACTTTGATATCATTAGCGTTAATGCTTATCCGTTGATTCTGGCTGACGCAGTAGCAGAATCCTTCTACTCTATCAAGAAACATGAGAAGATAACACATTGTTATATTGTCGCTACAAAAATCCTCTAGATTATGTCTTGACTTGAGTTCTTGGAAAAAACTAGGGTCCACTGAAATTGCGTTGATTGGAAATACGCCATCATTATTCAAACAGACCTTTTCATCCCCGAACTCACGATAACATGGGCAGCCCTTTACTAGATGATTCAACTCATCATTGGAATCTGGTCCTGTGTGCGGTCCCGTACCCACGCTGGATGTTTCTGGGCGAATTTTGGTGACACTCCTAGTTATCTGCTTACATATGCCGCTTATTACATATTCATCAATATGAGATAATATCAACATTTCTTCTACAAAGTTTCTCCCAAAAGGAGATGCGGTAACGAAGTTGCGGCTCTTAGTACGCATTTGAATGAATCTAGGACGTCAGGAAAAAGAAAGGAGCTTGTGGGGCTCCACGATTAAATCAACCCCACAGCTCTCTTTTTAGCAGGTCACGGATAGCAATTCTGATTGCTTCTGATCTATTTGGGTAGAGATTGCTCTCAACAAGCTTCTCTAATCCATCAACGTATGTTTCAGGGATGTGTAAGGTTACGAGCTTCATCTCGATAATCACCTGAGTATGTTCAGCGTCATACGTGAATATGATTGTAAGTAATACACGGTCGGTATTCAATAGAATAACCATGGAACTTGTACATTGAATGAAAAGTTGTAATGAAGGAAACATAATCCTCGAAGCGATATCTTATAACCACCTTACATTGACGACCGACTTAGACCTATCCTGGGCTGTGCAGCAAAGTGGACCGACAAAAAGGTATTGATGAATTATTCAGACCTAAATCAATTGCAGTCATTGGTGCATCCGCAACAAAAGGTAAGTTGGGTAATGATGTTTTACGTAATCTAATTGAGAGTGGATTTGATGGTCGTATTTATCCAGTGAACCCTAGTGGTGGAGAGATTCTAGGTTTCAAGGTTTATCGTTCTATCTTAGAGATTGCCAATACCGTGGAAGTTGCTGTCATAGTTATTCCTGCTAAATTTGTTCTACCTGTTGTTGAAGAATGCGGCCAAAAAGGAGTAAAAGCTTTGGTCATAATAACAGCTGGATTCAAGGAGATTGGTCATGAGGGACAAGCTGCTGAGAAAAAACTCGCTGAGATTGCAGAAAAGTATGAGATGGTTATTCAAGGACCCAACTGTTTGGGAATCATTAACACAAGTGCACCATATAATGCATCCTTCTCTGCTGGGACTCCAAGAAAGGGGGCGATTGCTTTTGCTTCTCAATCCGGAGCTCTAATGACAGGTATCCTCGATTGGAGTCTAATGGAAAAGATAGGATTTTCAAAGTTCGTGAGTCTGGGTAACAAGGCACATCTGAATGAAGCTGATTTTGTCGAGGCTTTTGGACGAGATCCCGATTCAACCTTCATTTTATTGTATATCGAATCTGTAGTCGATGGTCGCAGGTTCATGGACGCTTGTCGAAAAGTTGTTGCAACAAAACCAATCTTTGTTGTGAAATCCGGGGTCAGCGCAGCGGGAGCTCGAGCTGCTTCTTCTCATACAGGATCACTGGCGGGTAGTGATACTGCATATGACGTTGCTTTCAAGCAATGCGGCGTTAGACGAGCGAACAACATGGCTGCTCTATTTGATGTCGCAGCTGTTTTCGATGACATGAATCTCCCTTCTGGAAACCGTATAGCTATTGTTACTAATGCTGGAGGCCCTGGTATCCTCACAACAGATGCATGTGAGGCAAGTGGTCTTGAGATTGCCCAGTTATCTTCAGATACAATTGAGTTTCTGAAAGATAATCTTCCTCCAGCTGCTTCTGTATACAATCCTATTGATGCGCTTGGGACCGCCCAACCAGATGAATATGCGCTGTGTGTCGAAGCATCATTACGTGATGAGAATGTTGATTCTGTTATTGTTCTTCTTAC
>JBHLRT010000009.1:0-12374 GCA_048882305.1 Candidatus Thorarchaeota archaeon | reverse complement strand
CCCACTTTTTCGTGGCTTCGGGTTGTGGACAGAACACTGAAAGATTCACACCAAGATAGAGTGTAATAACTGGAACATTCTTGCCCTTTTCCTTCAAATAGCTCCTCAGCACTTCTGCAACATTATCACTGACTGCAAGAATGGCATCAAATGGACATACTTCAACAAAGGCGTCATAATCAGTGGTTTCTTTTCCACCCGGAAGAATCAGTTTTTTTGGTCTTCCATGAATTGTGGCCAACATTGGTAAGCTTCCGAATTCACTATGTTCTCTAATCTTTCCCAGAACTCGATTGAAAACCACATATGGACTATGAGCGTGAATTAGGTCTGGTTTCACACTTCGAATTAAGTCTGACAACTCTTGCTCTAAAGTCTCTACATTCAACATCAGATCATTTGATCGAAACATCTTTTCTGCTGCTGAATCTCGCTCAGATTCTGGCAGAGAGAACAATTTCCATTTTCTAGCTTCAAGGAGATTTCCACGAAGGTTGTAGATTCTGTAATGTTCAAATTCCACTATTTCTGGCGAGTCTTCTTTTGGCGCCTGAGTCACTACTATTGATTCATGCCCCTTAGCTGAGAGCTCCTCAGACAGATAGTGTAGATATGACTCATAACCCCCAAGACCGGCAGGATTAAGGCTATCACATAGGTGCAAAATCTTCATCAGCATTACTCCGATATTGTCACACCATCGTTGTGTGGGCTATCTAATCTATCTAGCTGTTATCCAAGGGGTGTAGAATTGAGAGAACCAGCATGTATCGACTTACCGATTCATGTTCGCGACCGTGATATTTTCCATGATATAGAAGGTCGAATCTTTGTTGTTTTGGGATTCATCCAACCACCTGATCGAATTCTCTCATTTCTAAAGTACGTCCCTGATCCATATGGAGAATGGCAATCTGGTAACATCAAATACAAGCGAATATTCTGGGGTAGTGTGAGCTCGACGGTTGATGGGATGAGCATACTCCCCGCTAACTACATAGTTCAAGACTCTCATTTTGGTACTGATCTGCTCGAACCTCCAAGAGAAACCGTTACTAAATATTTCAGTCCAGAAGAGAGACTGAAGGAAATAATTGATGGTGGCCCTAAAGACTCTCTAGAAGACTTAGCGAAGCAAGGTGCTGAAACTCTTCATGATATATTGAGAATAGGATTTGACAACATTGGTGTTGCAGGGAGCATATTATGGAAAGGCCACAGTCTGGGAAAATCAGACATCAATATGAACCTCTATGGTTTTGATAACTGCTGGAAACTGCACAGTAACTATGAATTACTCACGGAGGGACGAGAAGGAGCACGATTACGTGAACTTCCTGACTGGAAACACGCGATGTCTAGGGTCCATGCAAGAGTCCCTACTATGAAATCTGAAGACTTACAGAATCTGTTTTCCAGAAGAAAGGCGTTATGTCTTGGTGACATTTGTATTGGGATCACACCTATTCTTCTGCCTGGCGAGAGCCCGATTGATTATGGTACTGAAACATACGAGGCTGTATCTGCCACCCCCAATAGTATCACCATGGAGATAGAGAGTGCAGATTTTGGTATATTTCATCCTGCAATCTATGAAGGCCAATCCTCACCTCTAGAAATGTTGAATGGTGAATATGTTAGTCGAATAATGGTATATGATGGTGCATTTGGTGGACTTCTGAGGGCTGGAGATAAAGTAGAGGTCATCGGAATAATACAGAAAGTAACGCCAAACAATGTAAGAGAATCCTTCTATCAAATAATGGTGGGGACGAAATCAGGAGCAGGAAAGGAGTTCATCAGACTGGTCACCTAGCACACTATCACAAGTATCTTAGGTCAGCGGGTAGTTCCCTAACATGATGTCAACCAAGAAACCTTTCCTAAGGATAGATAACAAGGATGGAGAGAGAGTTAGGAAGACTTTGGTTGAATATGGACTCCTTGATTTAGATTATAAGATTCTAGCAGGAGATGGTGTACTTTTCTTTCCACTCCAACAGGAAACACAAGATACACAGCTAGAAGAATTATTGGGATCCACATTCTTTGAAACTGGCGAAATAGAGTTCGAACCCGTTTCTCATGGTCCGAAAAACCTTGCGGAAGCTCTTGATGGTATGCTCAGTCCAGAAGAAATCGAACTTGTCCCTCGTGCCTATGACCTCGTTGGAGATATCGCGGTTCTTGAGTTACCGACTGAATTGTTGAAACATAGAGAAACGATTGGAAAAGTGTTCCATCAGATGCACAAGAACTTCCGTACAATCTTAGTCAAGAGGGGTGCAATTGCAGGAACTACCAGAGTGAGAGAGTATGACTTTCTGTCAGGAGAACATAGGACTGACACCATCCATACTGAATATGGATGTCGCTTGGCTGTGGACCTATCAAAGGCATATTTTAGCCCGAGACTTCTTGAAGAACATAATCGAATTGTTCAACTGGTTAACGACAATGAATTCGTTGTTGACATGTTCTGTGGTGTTGGTCCTTTTCCAATTCACATAGCACGGCAAAAACAAGCTCACGTTGTTGCGATTGATATCAATCCTGAAGCAATAAACCTCTTGAAAACAAGCATTGGACTGAATAAACTGATTGGAACAATCGAACCCATAGTTGGAGATGCTAGAGATTATTCTGAAAATCAAATAGCTGACAGGGTCATTATGAATCATCCATCCGGTGCATTTGATTTCATTTCTGATGCATGTCGTATTCTCAAGCCGCACGGAATATTACACTACTACGATTTTATCGGTAGCGATGACCCTGAAAAGATCATTACAGACAAACTCACTAAACTCGTAGAGGCCACAGGACATTCAATAGAATCAGTAGAACTCGTTAGACGCGTCAGAGATAGTGCTCCTTATGAATTCCAGATGGTTGTTGATGCAGTCATCTCGTGATATAGAGTAATTCACACTCAATGACCGCGTCACTCTTTTTCAGTCTGTCAATAAAGTCACGGTTGAGGTCTGAGGCGGCCTTATCTGCATTCACCATGAGTGTCCGCTCGCACTCGAAGGTACTGGTTCTCGCAACCATACTTGTAGTATCTGTGTATGTCAGCCCTGGACTACCTGTTCCATTGACCACTTCAGTCAGTCCATCAATACTCATATTCAAGACTATTTTCGTACCAGATAATGCAGCAAGCTCTTTGATTCTTGAATCCAGTTGATTCAATGTAATTTCTGCCCTGACACCTACAATACAGGTTCCTTGTTTTGTGAGAAAGTCTTCTGATGTCAGTTCAACTGTAGTTTTATGTTCTCCAACGATGTTTTCATGTCCATAAGCCTTGAACCGAACTCTCTGCATGATTATTCTCTTTCGCCTAAGCCTTTTATGAATCCATACCCTTAGATTCAGTGATTCAGATGCCTGATGACCATTTTAAAAATGCAATTGATGGGTTAGTTCTCCGTCTGCGCAATTATGGTTACATCAAGAGCAATGAAATGGAACGTGCCTTCAGAACTGTACCAAGAGAGGAGTTTGTACATCCGGATACACGAAACCACGCATACCGTGACTCCCCACTTCCTATTGGTCTGGGACAAACAATCTCAGCTCCACATATGTGTGTGATAATGTGCGAAGCTCTTAGACTGAAACCTGGACTGAAGGTCTTAGAAGTAGGTGCGGGATCTGGATATCATGCGGCTCTTTGTGCAGAGATGGTTGCCCCCAAGGCCACAAAGACTCCGGGTCATGTCTATACTACTGAGATTGTTGAAGGATTAATCGAGTTTGCAAAGGGTAACCTCGAAAGAAGCGGGTATGACGACAGAGTAACTCTGATTCATTCAGATGGTGGAATAGGTCTTTCTGAACATGCACCATTTGATAGGATACTTGTTGCAGCCGCAGCCCCATCCATTCCCGAACCTCTGGTTGAACAACTGGGTCTTGATGGCATTATGTTGATTCCTGTAGGCGGAAGAGGATTTTTCCAAGAACTTATGATGGTTGAGAAAGACAAGGATGGAAATGTGGTCGAACGACGATGGGGCGGTGTTGCCTTTGTCCCCCTCACTGGTAAGTATGGTCATTAAACTACGTTATCATGTGCAATGGAAGAACTGTTAGAGTGACTTTGTCATCATCACCAAGACCAAGTGCGTCTCTGATATTTACTGGAGCAACGACCTCCAGAATCTCTTCACTGTGGTGAGTTCTTTGAGCGATAACTATAGCAGCCTCAATTTTTCGGTTGATCTTGACACGGTAACAGATGACATCACCAAATGTTCGCCCTTTATACGTGAATCCATTAAGCACCAAAGGTGGTGTGTTTTTCATCCTGCTAACAGCTTTTCGCGACTCATCATCTACAATCTTTACATTTAGGGTTCCAAGATGTGGTTTGAATCCGAGCGCAGTCCTAAATTTTGATGAATAGACATCGACATAATAAGCTCCCTCTCCTATACCTGTGACTACAGTGCCTTTGATTACAATTTCATCTTCAGGAGGTGCAAAAGCAATCTCTAGATTGGAGAGGACATGAAGAAGTTCTTCACGCCCTTTGTCAGATATCTGAAGAAGCATACCATCAGCTGTATGGACTCTGTTCAGGTATCCTTGTTCTACACATTGTGCTACTCTCCTTGATGCTGTCTGCTGGCTTATATTGAGAATCTCACCGAGTTCTCTTGTTGTAATTGTTGTTTTGCCATGAATTGCGCCTTTATTGGCCAGTGAATAAAGTGTAAACCAGATATCCGGTATGATCATCATAATCAGTCCTTCAAATGTTCCCCAATGTTGTTTAGTTTCTTCATCAGCTTGCTTTGTCCAACTGCTCTTGTGAGGTCGCCTCGAGTCCGTTCAACCAAACTTCGTCCCACATCACATTTTCTTCTAAGATCAGGGACCAGTGCATTTGGATAGTCAAAGGTCTGAAGTTCCTCAAGAATCTCCTCCATAAATCCTAACAGACTCTCTGCTTTTTCGATGTCATCATTACGAAGAAGATCCAAAGAGGCCCTTCTCAGTTCCCCAACTGTGTCGGCTAATCCGGTCAAGTATGCACGAGCTGGAATATTGTAGTCTTCTGGGGATGTGAATGTTCCATTCTCTATGAGCGAGAGAAGGTTTGCAGCTTCTGCTAGCTCTTGGTACGCAACGTCTAGACCCTTTGATCGCATCAGAAACTCACTATCAGACATCTCTTTTGATGCATCAACGATTATCTGGTATGCTTCTGAGATTAGCTCCCTTGCCGCGACGTATTCTTTTCTATGAGTCATTTTGATGGATTCACTACATTTTCGAACTGCTTTTCGTCCTAGCGGAAGTGTTCGTTCCCGAACCGAATCATCACCGTCGATCTCTTCTCTGATTGGTGTTAGGATATCTGATAGTTTCATCTTATTCGCCCTCGATTCAGTCATAGCTTCTTAATTTGTTTACTGCGTGACAGCAACACCACCCTACTCTCGACCTGTTCGTCGAGAACATAATACCCTGTTAGTGTAGCAAGACTCTCTGAAAATGCACGAATCACCCTATGAGAGGGTGCATTGTTTTGTTTCAGACGACCTCTTGACGATCCCAAAAACATGTATCCTTTCACTTCAATGAAGTCTGGTTCTCCAATTTCGATAAGTTTGGAATATCCCCGAACATCATACATGTTCTGACCTTCTACCATCGTCAACCTGTTGACAGTTCTAGTATCAAGAGACTGCAAAAGCTCTTGTGATCTCAGAATGCGGTTCCATCCATTTTTGATGCCTGGTCTGCAGAGAGTCCTGTAGGAATTCTCATCCGAAGCAGCCAGAGTAACATAGAGTTGGGTTGGTAAAGACATACTGGCTAGGACATCTGGTTGTGTTCCATTAGTAACAAGAAATGATGTCATATCTCTTCGGTGGACCTCATCTATCAATTCGCTAATCAACGGATGAAGAGTTGGTTCTCCTGCTAGTGAGATTGCTACATGCTTTGGGTCCCTTGCTTCTTTGTATTTCTCTTCTGGAACAGAAGCACCGGCTTCTGGGTTGTATCCTCCAAGAGACCTTAGATTAGCCATTAGTACTGCATCCAGTAGTTCATCGACGGGTATTACATCCGTTTCTGATACATCCACTTGGTTCCAGTTAACACCAATATCAGAAGGTGTTACTCTCCAACAAAAATCACAATTTTGAGTGCATTTATCGACTACCGGAGTCATTTGTAGACAACGGTGGGATTGGATGCCATAGAACCTCTGCTTGTAGCATGAATCACCATGCAATAGTGCCTTCTTTTGCCATTGACATGCCTTGTATGCACCTCTTTTTCCGAGTAGGTGATACCCTTGTTTTTCGAGCCGTTCTCTGAGCTCTATTGGCATATCGGCACTCAAACTAGTTCGAGGACAACTCCATCGTGTTTCTTATCAGGCTTTGGCATTGTCCAAGCTGGGTTCTGATCTACTTGAATACAGCCTCTTCGCTCTGTTTTCTTGTGTGCTCCACGAACCAGTCAGAAGTTTCTTTCTTGACAGTTCCCCGAGCAGTTTCCTGCTCTCAGAATCAAGTCTACCCGGAGCTTCATTCTCAAATGTACTCCCGGGCAATGGCATGAATACATGCCCATGAGTTTTGGCTCCCATCTCAGCTAGTGAGTAACAAAGATCAATGCTCTCGTGCATTTCTTTCTTGGTTTCTCCCGGAAGTCCGAATATCATGTCTACATGAGGAACGAAACCAGAATCTATAGCAATATTGATCGCATTCATTCCCTCTTCCACTGAATGATGACGATTCGAGAGTTTCAGCACACGATTGCTACTAGACTGAAGTCCTATCTGGAGTGTCTTGTTTGCTACATAGCTCTTCATCATCTCAAGGATTCTTCGGGATACAAACTCGGGTCTGACTTCTGAAGGGAATGATCCGAAGAAAACCTCTTCCAATCCCTCAATTCTTGTTACAGCGCTCAATAGTTTCTCTAGTTTCTCTTCTTCTACTGCACGACCACGTCCACCATATGATAGTGCATTTGGTGATAGAAACCATGTTCTATCAAATCCACTTCTCTTCACTGCTTGGGTTAGCCAATTCACAACAGACTCAACAGACCTATTCCGAACTCGTCCTCCTGTTAGAAACGGTGTACAACAGAATTTGCATGAGTATGGACATCCTCGTGTGACCTCAATTGGTCCCACAATGTTCATACCTAATGCAAAAGGTGGTTGTTCATTAAGGTCAACAGGTACCAAGTCTCTTGGTATTGGACACTCCTGCGATGATTTATCAACAACACCCCGAATTTCAGAAGGGTCCATATCATTCATAATATACCAAAGCAGCTCAGGAAATGTCTTCTCTCCTTCTCCTATAATCACGTAGTCAAAACCACTCTCAAGTAACTCTAATGGACGCGCACTGGCATGTGGTCCTCCGCCCACCACGATAACAGAGTTACCAAATCTTTTTCGAACCTCTTTCACTTCTTTATAGACTCGGTCAGTCTGCGTGCTCATGACTGAATGAGCTAGTATTGTCGGTCCTTTCGCGACGCTTTCTTGAATAGACTTTATGGAAAAGTCAACTGGCGCCTCTATAGCAAGATCAATGAGCCGATGGTCAATTTCAACAACACCTACAAGAGCCGCCAAGCTATACCTTGATGAAGAATGAGCCCTGAAGATGAGGGTATGTGACTCCACGTCATGCACGCGCTCTAATTTACAACTCTCTCTGTGACACCATTATTGGTCACACTCATGACACGGATTTCGCCACCTGATTGAGCATCTCTTGCGATACCTGCCTTTACTGCATTTATGGCAATATCTTCTGCCTCTTTGACGGTCAGAGTCGGTTTGTATCCATCCTCAAGAACACCATATGCAGTCGCTGTTCCTGTTCCGGTCGCTGTAAAGTCGTCTGGAATTAGAGAACCTCCCATATCTAATGAGAAAAGCTGAGGTCCTTCACCATCCACTCCAACAACAACAGTCTGGACATATAATGGAGCCATCCGTCTTGAATAAAGCGTATTGGCCAGCATCTTGGACAATGCTTTTACAGTGATATCCTTCTTCTGATTTAGTTCATAGAGTTTAATTTGAGCCTTCAGTCGATTGACCAACATCTGATAATCTGAAGTAAGCCCTCCAGAAGCAAGGACAATTGTGTCTGTAAGTTTGAAAGCTTTGACACCCTTTTCGGAGAGAACGTGTGTACCCCATGTAATCAACGAATCAGTGGCTACCACTACACCATCGCTACACTTTATGCCGACAACTGTTGCACCTGTTGGAAATGACATTATCAATAAGCCTCCATAAGGGGAGTTATTCTATGTTGGCCACGTCCGGTCGTTTAATAACGTTTGCGAACTGTCCTTTGTTTACCAGATAGAGCGTGAAAACATTGCGCAGACTCAATCCCTTTGCAAATATTCCAACCATTATGACTGCAGAGGAGATTATCGAGTATGCTCATAATCGGTCAATGAAAATCAGCATGAAAAGCTCGCTAAGAATGAAGAAGATTGAACGAACTCGCATCAGAGAGGTATCTCGTCTTCAGGAGTTTGCAAAACAGGTTAAGACCAAGTTATCTGAAGCCGTTGAGAAGTTTCCATCTGTAGAACGACTTCATCCATTCTATGTAGAATTATCTGAGATTCTTGTTGGAAATGACAAACTAAAGCAATCTTTGGGGGCTGTATACAATTGTATCCCTCCAATCGATGATATAACAGACAAACATCTTCAAGCAATCAAACTGGCTGACGATGTAAAACAGATGAAGAAATCAAGAAGTGCTGCTAAGGGAAGAATCTCATCAATACTCAGAGGGACAGCAGAAAATTTGGATTTTATAATTGAAGCAAAAAAGACACTCTCCAAACTTCCAGGAATTACTCCTAATTCTCCTACAATTGTTTGTGCTGGTTTTCCAAACGTAGGCAAGTCTACTCTTGTGAAAGCGGTTTCAACAGCAGAGCCAGAGATTGCATATTATCCCTTCACAACTCGAAAGGTAATCATCGGTCATCTGAGAGTGGATAACCATAGTGTGCAGATAGTAGACACTCCAGGAATCCTTGACAGACCTATGGCAAAACGTAATGAGATTGAACGAGAGGCAATCGCAGCTCTGAAATATCTTGCACATGTCATTATCTTCATGATCGACCCATCTGAGGCATGCGGGTGGACTTTTGATCAGCAGCTAAACCTATTGGCTGAAGTCCAGAAGATGTTCCCACTCAACCCACTCTTGATTGTTCTAAACAAGGTAGACATCACTCCCCCTGAGAAACTTGCGATAGCAAAGGAGAAACTTCCTGACAGTTGCGAGATTATAGCAATTGAGGGAACTGGGGTTGAGAAACTGATGAGAGATGCGGTTGAGGAGGTTGACCTATCATCTCTCCAAGAGTCTGTTGACGATTATTTGTCGTCTATCTCAGAGCGATAATCCTTTACCTTTGATTGAAACAGTTCCGGGCTCACCAATCTTCCCTTGTAGCTTGATACTTGTACCTAAGATATGCTCTACAGCCCAGATATTCGTAGTTAGATGCGAGGTGATTTTCGTCACTCCGATTTCGCTGTCACCCCCTGCAACAGCAAGATAGGGAATGAGCATGTCACAAAGATGAGAGTCTATCGCCATTCCGGATTCAACTTCGGTTATCAGCTTAGAAGCCGCCTCATTTCCAACCTGTTCTGCAGTCTTACCACGTTCGCCAAGTGAGTCTGCACCTATTCTGATTCCATCCTCTGACTCCGCCCAAATCACAATACCACTTCCAGGTCCGAGATGGGAATCGCCCTCTTTGGGATATGATTCACGTACTATGTCGGATTTGACACTTAGATGTTCTAGAATCATGTCTTCAGCTGTTGCAGCCTGCCTCTCTGCTATGTGTCTGGGAAGCCGGACGCAATGAGATACCCCTACAACAGACCTCAGATTTTTCCTTTTTATACTCTTGAGAGGTGTTATACTGTCCACAGGAGACACATCACAAATGACCAATCCTCCACCTTTTGGATAATGCCCTCGCCTTTTCTGTCTAAGTTCAATCTTTGGACCTAAAGACATCAGAGTGTGTACAAAGACTTTATTCACATAGTCTACGGGAGGACTCCATTTTACATCCGTTCCTCCCCGTAAATCGAATTGTATTGGTTCAGGTGATAAGACAGCTGGTGGTAGTGCTGCTTGGAGAACGAGTGATATCGATCCAGCAGTGCCAACATCATATTGTATTGTACCCCCATGTCGCTCACGAGGTACAAACTCTACTGTGCTGCTCCCAACATCCAGCCCCCTGATTTCAGCCCCTACTATCTTGCCCGTGACCTCAATTCCCGCTATATGTTGTCTTTTGAGTCCCGGTTTTTGGCGACCAGCTCGGATGTTGGAAATTCTAACTGGTGTCATTGTCAAGGCTGAAAGTGAAACAGCTGTTCGAAGGATTTGACCTCCACCTTCACCATATGAACCATCAATTTCAATCATTTATCGCACAGGACTAGAGCAGTATCAAATCCGTTATGAACCTCATCCTAAAGCGGATTATTTGACCAAGTACTAAGCCTTATTTGCACGACAAGACCAACCAAAGTGCGAGAAAGATGAAAGCATTATTCATTGGTCGTTTTCAACCAATCCACAAGGGACACATTCACACAATGAAACAAATTCTAGCAAAAAATGAAGACATTATCATGGTCGTTGGCAGCTCGCAATACTCTCACACGCCTGATAATCCATTCACCGGTGGCGAGAGGGTTATGTTGATCAGACAAGCGTTACTTGATGAGAAGATACCTCTTGAACGGATCACAGTAGTCCCTCTCTCAGATATCAACATTCATCCCCTATGGGTTAGCCATATGCGTTCCTTTGTGCCTTATTTCGATAAGGCATACAGTCATAATCCGCTAGTCAAGCGCCTTCTTGAAGAAGGGGGTATCAAAACAGACTCGACCAAACTGTTGGAGCGTGCAACATACAGTGCTAGTCATATCCGGGACCTAATTCGATGGGGAAACGACGAATGGGAATCTCTAGTACCAGAAGGTGTTGTCAAGCTCATTAAAGAACACAAACTTGACGAACGCATTCGAGACGTTGGTGAGATCAGGACCAAAAGGTAACTTTTCTTGTCCAACTCTTTAAATATTAGTCCAGAGAGTCATGTTTGGTGAACGACAATGCTAGGTGAATACGTTCCGAAACTTCATTAACCGACTTATTCTCAGTCCTAGCCAGTTCCATGCATCACAAATCAAACAGAGGATGACATCATGAGCAGTAAAAACAATGATACGAAACAAGCTATCTTTGACATGGACAAAGAGAACGATTTTCCTGATTGGTACACCGAAATCTGCCGAGTTGCTGAACTCGCTGATGTCAGATACGGTGTGAAAGGATTCACTCCATTTCCACCGTGGAGTTTCATGAGCATGGACTTGATGTTTGGAATCCTGGAAGAGGTCCTCAAACGTAAAGATCACTTGCCAATGTATTTTCCCACAGTGATTCCTGAGGGTAATCTCACCCGAGAGGCTGAACACGTAGAAGGGTTCACTCCTCAGGTTTTCTGGATAGAGGATATTGGTTCAGGTGAGAAACTCGAAGAAAGACTGGCACTCAGACCCACCAGTGAGACTGCAATATATCCGATGTATTCTCTTTGGATTCGCAGTTGGCGAGACCTTCCCTTAAAGAGGTACCAGCGTTGTTCAGTCTTTAGATCTGAGGTAAAAAGCACCAGGCCTTTCCTGCGAGGAAGAGAGTTTCTCTGGATTGAGAGTCACAATGTCTTTGCCACACACGAAGAGGCTATTGCTCAGGTCATGGAAGACCTAGAAATCACAAAAGAAGTGTGCACTGAAAACTTCGGGCTCCCAACCATGGTGTTCCGAAGGACCCAATGGGACAAGTTTCCTGGTGGCCTTAACACCTATGCTGCAGATACGCTGATGCCTGATGGAAAAGTGATTCAATTACCTTCGACTCATGATCTCGGTGACAACTTTTCCAAGGCCTTTAACATCACATATCTCAACAAGGACAACGAAATAGTCCATGCTTGGCAGACCTGCTATGGACCTGCAATATCACGAATCTATGGTGCTATGATTTCAGTCCATGGTGACAACAAAGGACTAAGACTACCTTTCAAAGTCGCTCCTTATCAGGTAGTGATTGTACCTATTTTCAAGGGAAAGGATGTCGATACAGTGTTGAAATACTGTAAAGACCTCTACAAGACTTTGAAGAAGGCAGGGCTTAGAGTCTATCTTGACGACTCTGACGTTACCCCTGGTTGGAAGTACAACTACTGGGAAATGAAAGGTGTCCCCATACGAATTGAGGCTGGTCCCCGCG
>JBHLRT010000008.1:8535-12807 GCA_048882305.1 Candidatus Thorarchaeota archaeon | reverse complement strand
CGATTTCGTGCATATATATTAGCTGTTGTGTGTGAAATCGTTAGATGCTTGTTTGATAAGGAAAAAGGTTCATTTTTCTAAAGAACACGTAGCTCTTCCTTGATTATCACATCTTCCCTTGGAGACATGATAGCGTATAGCTCTATGTGATCAACCAGTGCTTTTGCGTTTCGAATCTTCTCTTCGAGAAGTTCCTGTATCTGAAAAATCCCAGATGCATTATTCATGGTCACCTCAATTCTAGCGGTCTTTTCTTCGCCCTTTCGAATCCTAACATTCTCAATCGCACGTGCACTTGTACTGTGTATATTGACGCTTCCAGCCTCAAATGGTATTCTTGCTCGGCCTTTTGTCATATCTAATGCATCAGCAATGCCTACTATACCAGCTTCCACGGTCAGTGGTTTCGATATCCGATCATGACAGTAGATTGCATGAAGGATATGATTTCTAATGTGAATCTGTTTGTGTCTATCATTTGGATATACCTTGCTCAGAATTCGTTCGATTATCGGTCTGGCAAGGACAACTGAAAACTCATCATGATTAGTGCGACCAACGACCATACCTATGTCGTGAAGATAGCAACCTAAGGTGACGACGAGTTCTGCATCATTCTCATCCCCTGTTTCCTCTTCAACAATTGTGGGTTGAATCCCCTTTGTCAGTTGTCTTAGAAGTCGAATTCCGTTCATTGTCACAATCAACGAGTGTGTGTGACCATGATCCGAATACCCCATCCTATCTATTGCCATACGATTGCCGTCCTCAAGCATGGTTTGGACTTCAATGTCGTTTTCCAATTCCTCAAATGCAATTTGACAGAGTTTGTTTGTCTTGAATATTCTCCGGACCCTGTCTTTGAGTGTACTTCTTTGTTTTGGGCTTTTCTTCATTCCTTTACGCCCCTTCTTTCATATTCTCTATTCAATTCTGACTAATGCTAATTCAGTAATAAATGAGATACTGGATGCAACTCAAATCTTGTAGGTGTGTTATGGATTCCCCTCAACCTACTCAATAACTGATGAGCTTGTTCAGATTCTTTCTTCTATTGTAAATGGTGTCGTGTGATTGAATATGAACTGATGGAATACGGCAGTTAGTCGATACTATAGTGTGTGTAATTTCTAGGTCAATGTAAAGTCAGTCTTACAGAGTTCACCTGTTTTGAGATCAATCTTACTTAGCTGAGGAGTCTTGCCTGAAACTAGACCAATTGCACCTCTGACAAGACCTCCTACAGGACAAGCAGTAAATCCTTCGAGGTCATATCCACCTACTCTTCGAGGGCAGATTAGACAGTTCTGAACCACAACATGAGCGGTATCACCTTCCATCTCAATTGAGAGGTCTTCTGCAATTCGGACTTCTTCTAGTAATTTCTCAAGTACTTCTTCTGCTGAAGATGTTGGAGTAATCACTCTCTGAGTAAGTAACTCCTTTGCAATCTCTTGGCCCATCCAAGTTGAGAGGACGTCCATTGCTCCTTGAGGACCAAAGTCAGGATTCAGAATAGCATCACGGGCATAAACCAGACCTGCACCAAGACCAATTGCCATCTTATTCAGATAGTTGCGTGCGGGATCTTTCTTTCGTCTAAATCTGAAGAAGCTCATGGAAATATTCCAATTAAGCTCTTTTTATTAACCCTTCTTGGACATATCTTTGGCATACAGCCTCGACTTGCTTAAGATCTATCTTATCACCCAATGCCTTTTCTAAGAAGGCCACATTCTGTCTAATCTTACTGAGACAGATAAGTCCAGACTCACAGATTGTCTTGAGTATGGTTCTGTCAAGGACAAACGAGGTTGCCTCTCGATCCTTTATTTCGTCATACCCGTAGAGCGCTTGATAGCAGGACTCTCCCATTTGATCAGACATGTTTTCAGCCACATCCGAAGATGACACAAAGGATTCTGTTCGGGATTCCTCCATCTGAAAACTATCTGAACTTTCTACTCCACGAATTCTGAGATTCTTATCTACGTAGACGATAATTGCATGGATTGGGTTTCCATGAGCCTGCATAACCTTGAGAATTCCACTGGGTTGTTCGTTGAGTTTTTCCTGAGAAACTTCAATCTCCACTGGTTGATTGCAGATTTCACAGTGTACACGAATCTTGTTTGCAGCCAAGACACCCAGCTCCCATTGAATGAATATGGATTCAAGTTCTACAATATTAACATTCTTAGTAACAAGGAAATAGCCTACTGGTCTGCGACCATAATTTTGATCTTATCAATCAGTTTCTCGAAATTCTCACCAGTCTTTGAACTGACTAAGATGAAATCTATATCAAATTCATCAGCTATCTCCTTAACATCGTCACAGGATATTCCTAAACCCATATCCAGTTTATTACCAACCAATATTTTGTTCCCATTTGGCACTCCGACAAGTAATTCCATCCATTCACGAATCTTCATGAGCGACATGAATGAATTACAGTCGAAAACAATCAATGCTGCTTTTGCACCAATAATCAGCGATCCTTGAAAGAAGCGAAACTGCTTCTGACCTCCAAAATCAAAACAGGCAACCTTGATAGCTTCTGAATCACTGTTTGTGGCAATTGTCCATGACTCTACATCAAATCCGATGGTCATGTTCTTATCAACAAATGTCCCTGTAACGAGTCGTGAAATCAGTGTACTTTTACCTACTCCACCGTCCCCAACAACTGCTAATTTGACTAGTTTTTTTGCAGGGACCGCACACACTATTTGCCAACCTCGAAGAACGCCGCAGAAGGCAGTTTCAAATGCACTGTATATTAATTTATTATGTTCAAATTATTAGGTAAAATTAGTTTCAACATTGGACTGTTAAGTTACAGATTGAAATCGACGTTCATTTTCTGTAAACATTAATATTCATCATTCGGACTATGACAGGAGTATTCTATACTCAATCAGAGGGCGTCATGGATGGATATTATTCTCGCTGCCATTGTTCTTGGAATAGAATTTGCCATCTCGATGATGGTTGGTTTTCTTCCGCATAAGTATAGGCAGGATATAGAGTGTGCTGTATCTATAGCCCTGGGCATTATCTTTCCCATTGCGTACTTAAGCTTGGAATTCCGAACCTCACGTGCTATTGATGGTACTATGATACTTGTTGCTGGAGTAGCTCTCTTTCTACCTATCTTCGGGATGTTTGCAGGTATGGGACTAAACCGCAGAATTCGTGAACGACGAAGAAAAGTCGAAATTCCTAAGGTTATGGCTGAAAGAAGAGAAACTCAAGATCGAGATGTACCTAAAGAAGCTCCAAAAAGCTCTGAAGAGAGCATAGAAGAGTTCCGAGAAAGGAACAAGGATTTGTACGATCAGATACGGAGGGAACTGTTCAATCAGGAACTTGATGAATTGATTCAGCTTCAAGAGGCGGCAGGGAAAGCACGTTCAGCCCCTGAAACATTGACGGATACTGAGAAAGCCTTGCTACGAGAAACAATAGAAGAAGTAAAACCAGTTTTTGGAATGACTACGATTGCAGCAATAGGGGGTTTGGATAGCTGGAAAGGAGAACCACCAGCACCTATTACTCAAAAAGAGTTAGATCGAATCCCAGATGTCGTGCCAGTCCACTACGCATGTCCAAACTGCGGAGAGTTCAACAAGTTCGGGTATAGAAAGTTGTCCACACCGTTATTCAAAGCACCTGATTCAATGAACATAGTTGGTGGTCGCTTTTTCACAACCACCTCACATTCCTGCTCGAAATGTAAGCAGACTACAACTATGACACTATTGCAGTGCGACAGATGTAAGATAGGTTGGCAACCATTTTTCTACGCAGTTCACACAAAACCTGATAGTCTCCTTTTAGCAGGCAATTGTCACATGTGCTGGATTGTGAAACCTAAATCATAGGAAAAATGATATCAGAAACGAATCGGATTCGGACCAATCTTCCTGATTTCATCAGCAAACTTGTTTATTTCAGCCGCAAACTTGTCACCCTCAGCTGCGCTCACGAACACCATCTTGACTCGATCCTCGTTCAATCCCATCTGACCAACTAGCTTTCTTGCAAACCTGACCCTTCTTTCAGCACCCAAGTTCCCGGTTTTATAGGCGCAGTCACCAGGATGGCAACCAACAACTAACACGCCGTCAGCCCCTTCCTGCAATGCTTTCAACAAGAAATTGATATCTAACCTCGCAGTGCACGGCATTCTGATGATTCTGCTTGCAATGTCATATTGTAGTTTCATCGTTCCAGCCAAGTCTGATGCAGCATACATGCACTGCATAC
>JBHLRT010000008.1:0-8525 GCA_048882305.1 Candidatus Thorarchaeota archaeon | reverse complement strand
CACTGTAATGAAAACGTTTCCAGAAGCTTCGAGAGATTATGCCCAAAAAACTCTGGTTCTTGAGTCTCTCTCAATGATGGATTATGCGCTGAGTTTGAGCTATTTGAAAGAACTTGAAATCACATGAACATGATGATGTTCATATCTTTTGGAGGCATATCAACTGTCCTTCCATGAGCCTTGTTAAACGGGAGTGATAAATGTGGCATATAATCTTTCAGATGTGCAGTCTTTTGACAACTGCTTTGGTTTTGGCTGCATGTGCTGACGCGTATTAAGTTTCATGTACTATCCTAGATGGTTTGAAAAGATAGCTTGAATAGCCAAAACGAAACAATCGAGCGCGGACATTGGTTCAAGGACATCTCCATTCAAAAGGTTCGGATTAAAATCACCTAAGCCATGATTGTATATGATATATCCTGGTTCTGTTTGGAATGCGGTAAGGCTTATCCATGAACCATCTGTGTAAACGATATCCACACTGTACCAGATGTTTGGACATGGCTCTAGAAGTACAAGAGCTGTAAGGTTGGATGAATATGTCTGGTTCATGCCTTCATGGAGTGCATTGTCTATTGATTTCAACTCCTCCAAGGTTATTGTGAAGTTTCTGTCATAAATCTCGGGTTGTTCATAACTATATGAGTCATCTACGAAATTAGCATTGATTAACCAAGTATTATTCCCGATGTATACAAAGTATGCTTCAGCAAGTTCAGGGTAGATCAAATCAGAGCTGTTGCCGCATATTGTTAACGAGGCAATTCCCGAGGAGTTTGGTGTAATGAATGGATTGCTGAAGTTTGACATTGACAGATAAGCAGCAGTGAACACAGATACTATGATGATTGTTGCCACAACTATTGGTTTGGAGTTATCTACAGCCATTCATATCTCCTCCTAACCGTTTAGTAATAATAGGACACTTTTTCTCATCAACTTTCCGTTCTTAGTTGGTATGAGTCAGAAGAGTTAGTGGTATTGCCTAATTGGCTTGCTCTGTCAGTCTAGTTTGAAATAATGCCATCAATGACTATTCTTTAGTCGAGATGTGCATCCACCTGAGGGTTTATTAGCATTAGATACGTAACTATTGTTAAGCCACTCAAGGTGCGCTAGATGACAACGTCTGGGTAATCTGTGCTGAGCAAGATCAAAAACTCAACCAATATTGATCCTGTGACAAACACAACACAGAAGCTGGTTGACAGACGAATGGACTGAGTGTCGAACTATCTGTTCGATTATACAAGGCACGACAAAAACAGTCCCTTCAGATAGGGAAAATCGGACCACTGTCATATCTAAGACTTGGGTGGCTTGCCTGTGTTTTGGAAAACAGATACTTTTGTTTTAATCTTATTTCATTGTAGGAAACCATTTAGTGTGGATTTACCGCGAGTAGAATTGGGTGTCATTCATCTTGGTTGTTTCAGAAAGATTACTACAACAGCTTTCATTTCTGGTAGAGATTGATGAATTGAAACAAATCTTCCGCCAGACAGTTCTGATCAAGGACCGTCGAAAGGAGAATGATGCTGAGCATTCATGGCATCTTGCGATGCTGGTGATTCTGCTTTCAGAATACTCTAATGATGTCAATTTAGACGTGCTACGAACGGTCAAGATGGCATTGATCCATGACATAGTAGAGATTGATGCTGGAGACACATTCTGCTATGATCTCCATGACCGCGAAGAAAAGACTGCAAAAGAAAGAGAGGCTGCTAATAGAATATTCAGGATGTTACCTGATGAACAGGCTAATGAGTTCAAACTTCTTTGGGAGGAATTTGAAGAGATGAATACACCTGAGGCTCGTTTCGCTGCTGCAATTGATCGATTGCAACCATTACTTCTAAACTTCAATACACGAGGACATGCATGGCGAAAACATGGTGTCACTCGGAGTCAGGTGATTGAGCGGAATATGCACATTGAGAAGGGCTCTGATGAACTCTGGGAGTATGCAAAACAGTTGATTGAAGACTCTGTCAGAAAGGGCTACCTACTTGATGGCTGACGCATTAATTGTCAAAGTTTCAATTCAAACCAAATTACACTAGTTCTTCAGCATCAGGCTGCCACTCTGGGTAGACAATGCATAAGAATTCTAGGTTAGTTTCTCCAGTGTTCTCTATTGATTGAACAGCCTTTGGAGGGATGTAGATAGTATCCCCAGGTCCTACCTTTTCAGTTTCATCATTGATTTGCATGACACCTTCACCCTTGAGGATATAGTACACCTCTGACGCGGACTTGAATCGGTGGGGCAGTGAGCTTTTCTTTGGTGGAAGAACTGCATGAGCCAGACTATATCCTAGATGAAGTGGTGTTGTGTCGTTTTTTGGATTCAACATCTCACGAACTACTGTTTTGTCTAGGGCAGTAATCTGTTTTAATTGGTCTAGCCGTTTCACTAACATGTTGAGTTCACCAGGTCACACTCAAAGAATGTTTCCCAGTCGGTTATATGTTTGGATGAATCTGTTAGATCAGAAATCTGGAGGTTTCTTGCTATACCACTTCGGAATTTCTTCCATTGCCGGGTTATATCCATCGAGTACATGACGTCCAAGAATAAGCCGTTGGACTTCACTTGTCCCCTCGTAAATCTGATAGAGCTTGGCGTCTCTGAATAGCTTCTCAAGTGGATATTGATCAATGTATCCATATCCGCCATGAATTTGGACCGCTTCACTTGCAGTTTCCATGGCAACGTCAGTGGCAAAAGCTTTAGCTACGCTTGCATGAATGGTAGCATCTCCGCCATTGTCAGCAGTCCACGCAGCCTTCAGATATAAAAGCCTTGAAGCCTCAATCTTCATGAACATTTCAGCCAATTTGAACTGGATTACCTCAAAATGTCTCAGTTTTTGGCCGAAGGCTTCTCTTTTGTTGACATATTCTCTTGCATATTCCATCGCGGCTCTTGCTAGACCAGTTGCAAACGCTGCGATTGCCGGTCGAGTCATTCCAAAGGTCTGCATTGCAATTAGAAAGCCTTGTCCTTCAAGACCGAGGATATTCTCTTCGGGAACTTTGGCATCACGAAAGATGACAGAGGATGTTGTAGAAGCTCTGTGTCCCATCTTTTCAACAGGACGACCAGTCTTTACTCCGGGAGTGTCGGCATCAACAATGAAGGCGCAGAGCGCCTGGTGACGTTTACTAGGATCGAGGCTAGCAAACACTGTGAAATAATCTGCATGCGGTGCATTGGTTATCCAGAACTTAGACCCGTTTAGGATGTAATGATTTCCATCTTTTTTAACTCTAGTCTGAATCCCAGCCACATCAGAGCCCATGCCAGGTTCTGAACAGGCAAAGCTGATGAACTTGAGGTCTTCAGTGAGGGGTCGTAGGTATTTCTCTTTCTGCTCATCAGTTCCAGCTACTAGAATAGGTTCAGCGCCTAATGAGTTCACATAGATACTGGTGGTCATTCCTGCACATCCAGCAGCCATTTCTTCCACAGTGATACACTGCTCGATAGATCCTAATTCGGGACCTCCATACTTCTTTGGTATTGAGAGGTTCATGAGACCCTCTTCCCAGCACTTCTGGATTATCGGACGCGGAAACTCACCTGTCTTGTCATAGTAGTGTGCATACGGAATCATATACTCCTGTGCAAACTTTCGTGCTTTGCTCTGAAGTTTTTGCTGTTCGTTTGTTAGCTTGAAATCAACCATAGTGCTCCCTCGAATGAATATACTAATCTTTTGTCAAATAGTATAAGTCACTTACTAAAGGGCAGTACTACTATTATGAGGTTGATGTGATGTGCTTTACAACTTCTGGAAGGTTCCATTTCAGCTCAAGCTCCAAGGCGCCAGTTTCAGGACCAGGACACCGTCTAACACAGGTGCGACAGGCCACACAGAGCCAGAGGTCTACCTCCACAGAACCAAATCCTGGTGCCTCCTTCTCAAGGATAATGTCCTTCGAAGGTTTGACTGCAGCAAGATTCTGGACCGTCTTGTAGAAAAGTGATCGACTTGAAGGTAATACTGAAAGTGCATCGTCTGAGATATCGAAGAACTTGGAAATCTCAATCCTTGGCTTTAGCTCAATAGCATCTTCCGGACACGCAATCTCGCAGGATTTACAACCGAGACACTTTGATTGGTCCCATTCGATAGTTCCAAAACCCAAAAGAGGTGCATAGCCCATCATGTTCCGATATTCATCAAGTACTGATGGGACATCTACATCTGCAAGATCTTGCAAGGTGACCTTAGGCCTAGTGCTTGGCATCTTTGCGCGAGTCCGATAAGCTAATAGGACTGCGGTCCGGATTTTATCCTCTACATCATCAATTGTTTCTTTGTCAATCACTACGCCACTGACACGTAATGATGCAAGTTTGTCACGCGCCTTTGAGAAGATTTCTAATGAGTTTGCTAGATTACCAATATCAGAAGCATTGAGTTCACCCAATATCCTCTGCAGCTCCAATTTTGCTTCAGATAGTTGAAGAGCGAGGGTGGTCACTGTCTGAATGGCAATCTCAGTCTCGGTGGGTGTTCTTGGAACATCATAAAGAATGTAGCCATGGTCCTCACCAGCTATTGTAAGGAGTTCGTCACGCTTCATTCTGAGAAGATGCCGGAGAATTCTGTCTTGTGGTATCTTTGTCCTTTCAGCAAGGTCTTTGGTTGTGAGAGCTCCCAATTCTCTAATCAAAATCAGAATTGTACCACGTTCCAGCTCACTATCAAGATAGGTATCCATCATTTTTCGATAGCGTTCAGGGTCTAATTTTTCACCATAGACATTGACTCCAGAAACGAGGTTGGGACCTTTTTCGAGCGTTATTTTAAGGCGAAATCGCGCAAAGGCTTCTAATCCAGCTGAAACTAGAAGTTTCAGATTTTCAGCATCATCAGATGTCTGGGAAGTAAGAGCTGCTTCAGTAGCATTGTCAACCGTTTCTCTGAGTTTATTCATAGATTCTGAGAGTTTGGTTTCATCATATGCTCCCAAAATCTGTAACCGCTCGAGAATCTTCTGAAGCTTCTGTAAGATCTGATTCCCTGTTATAACAATGGTTTCATCCAGAGACTTCACGATTCCTCTAACTTGTTGCACTACAATTTTCATTACAAGAGTTGAATTTGGAATTTCAGTGAGAACTCTCGAGAAAACAGGAGAATCGTCATCAAGACCAACCATCTCAGCCTCCCCTCTCTGAAGCATGGTCACAAGAGCGTTTTGTACAGTTTGTGGTGAGGTTTGCATGAGTTCTGCAATCTGAACCACAGTTTTAGATCCCATTTTCCCTAGAATATACATAATCACTCCACGATTGGCTTCAGTGAGCATATTTTCTAGTACAAGCTCGTGGAAACGAGTATCATCAATTCGACCATCCTTTTTGCCTCGTTTCACCTGAGCTGTGGCTCTGAGACCAGGGCCATATCGGGTTTTAGTACCGATTTTCTGTAGCTCATCTAAAACAGCTTCAGGATCCGTTTCAGCCTTTTGCTTTGCTTCATTGAGTGTGTCAACCAATGTGACGAGTTCGGCACGTGCAGATTCAGCTTCGCTTTCAGCTGTCCGCTCAAGTTCATCAGTTGCTGATTCTATGTCAGAGGTGATATCCGAGATTGTAGATAGAGTTGTAGGCATGTCAATATCGACATTTGTTTCTGAAACTTCTTCGACCTTAGTCATGCTTTCGAGAGCATTAGAAAGAAGTTTGTTTAGTCCACTCAATGAATCTGAGTCAGACTTGGCTAAGGCTGCCTCAAGATTGGCAATTGCTTCCTTGAGTATACCTCTATCATTAATTTCAGCAACGAGGTTGCTCTTCTTAACAGATTCAAGTAACTTATCAAAGTAGGAGTCAGGAAATGCAAGAATTGTATCGGTAAGTGGTGCTAGCTCAGTCTTAAGATTTTCAAGCTCCCCCTTTACCCTACTGAGTGGGATAACAGCCTCCTCTTTAAGACCTCCCAAAGCTAGAACCATATCAAGCATTCGTTGTCGTTTAGGTGCAATGGTCTTTTCAGGTGTTGGCTGACTCATTTGGACACCTCCATCCATTTTCCTGCAGTTCCTTCATGAACAGGAGTGGGTCCTAATTTTTTAGCACGTTTCACCATTTCATTAATCGCATTTGTAAAACGTTCGGGCTCAGCACTAAACATTCTGAACATATCCACTCGCTCGCCCTTCCAACCAATAGCGTTCAGTATGTCACGAGCTACATCTACCTGCACCTGAGCAATCTCATTGCCTGTCCCTCCTATATGGCATCTATCCGTTTCACAAGCCGCAATCATTACAGTGCTAGCACCGCTCTCGAGTGCTTTGAGAATGTCTATGATACTAACGCGACCTGCACAGGGAACAGGGATCAGCCGTGTGTTGGCGGGATATTCCATCTTTCTTGTGCCAACTATGTCAATGGTAGAAACTGAACATTCCTCACAGTAGAAACAGAGTGTGATTGGACTCTCTGGACCCGCATTTTCAAGTGTGGCTTCAATCTCAGACCATAGCTGATCGTTTGAAAGAAAATTGAGCTGTGTCGCACCAGAGGGACATAAGCTTTGACAGACTCCACAGGAATGGCAGTTGAATGTATCAATCGATGCTTTGAAGAGAATCTTTTGGTCTTCATCAACTTCCTCTGCGTCTGTCTGTTCAATCATAAGAGGAACTCCACGTGGACATTGTTGTGCACAGAGGCTACATCCCACGCAGTCGTCTACATTGAGCACTGCACCACGTGCTATTGTTTCAATCTTCCCACCCTGCAGCTCATTATGGATAATGAGTGCTCCAGCTTGAGCGTCTGTCACAGCTTCAAAAACAAACTGTGGTCTTGTAGCGCCTCCAACTGCAACAACGCCGCGTCTTCTAGTTTCATTTCTTCTTAATTTGCCATAGAGTTCCTTAATATGTCCGTCATCTTCGATAGCATAGCCTAGGGATTCTGAAAGTTCAGAAACACCATCTGGAGGTAATATGGCTGATGAAAGAACTAGTAAATCAACAGGTGCTTCTAGATATTTGTCAAGCAGAGAGTCATAGATACGAACAAAGGTCGAACCATCTTTTTCCCATGTCATACTGACTCGACCACGAATGAAGTCCACACCTTTCTCACGTGATTCTTTGTAAATCATTTCGTTTTCAAATGGCACTCTTATGTCCATGTAGACAATTCTAATATTAGCATCAGGATTTTTCTCTAGTATTTCAAGAGAGTTGTCAATTGCAAAAGTGCAGCACAGTTTACTGCAGTCTTTTTTGTAATCCTCTGATCTACTTCCTACACATTGAACCATTACAACATCTTTTACCGGTTTGTCATCAGATGGTCGTGTGAGTTTGCCCTCAGAGAGCATACTTGAGAGCTCGAATTGAGTGATAACATCAGGATTCTTGCCATACTGGTACTCATCCATAGATGTGGGCTTGAATTCTTTGAATCCTGTTGCAATAACAATAGCGGAAGTATTAAGCTGCTTTTCCTCTTCATTTCCAGTTGTGTAATGAACAGAGAAATTACCCATTTCTCCAGTTACATATTTCACCCTTGTCTTAGTCATTATCTGGATATTATTGTCATTCTGGAGTGCATCAAGTCTACTACTAAGAATCTCCTTGCCAGACTTGCCTGTTGGAGCAACAACAGGAAGACTCTTGACATGACCCCCGAGCTCATCGGTTAGTTCTAATAATACAACCTTGTAACCCAAGTTTGAAAGACTAAGAGCTGATTCAACACCAGCAATCCCACCTCCAAATACTGTGACATGAGTTGGAACCTCTTTTTGATCAAGTGCCCGTTGTGAGGATTTTGAGGATCTTGCCAGAGTACCTCGAATCATATCTAATGATTTCTTGCTCGCTTCATCCACATCATTGTGTACCCATGCTGAATGTTCTCTGATATTCACATATTGAATTTGAGAACTATCGATGCCTTTTGATTCAAGATGTTTATCAATCCGTGGTTGGATTTTCTGGCTGGAACATGCTGCAATCACAAGATGACCATCGCTGCTTTGAAGAAGGTCTTCAATCTTCTTTAGTCCCTCATCTTGGCAGACAAGGTCATGAACGGTGACAGAAGCAGCTAGATTCATTTTACTAACTTGGTTCTCTAGGAAGTCAAATCCCAACTTAAGCTGCTTACCGCAAGTGCATATGAGAACTGCTGATTTTTTGTCATCCATGTATAAATTTCACTTCCTGCTTTGGAGTATCTTAGATACTGCTGCACGTGCTTGAGTAACACTTTCTGGGACTTCTGCAGGACCCAGAGCTGTTCCACACGCATAGACATGGTCACCTACAATGACTTCATTCTCCGAAGCGGGATCTGCTATTCCTACAAATCCGCTTGCAGACTTTATTCCAAGTGTTTCAATGAACTTGTCAGTACCTTCAGGTGGCTCGAGAGCTGATGAAAGGACAAAGATGTCCACTTCGTACTTGAGATATCTATTCAATAGCGAATCATAGACAGTTATGTCAAGAGTCCCATCTTTTCGAGGTTCAAC
>JBHLRT010000007.1:0-13228 GCA_048882305.1 Candidatus Thorarchaeota archaeon | reverse complement strand
GAAGAACTCCTCCTTGAGAATATCCATGATTATGATATCACGGAACTCTCCCATCGTAAAGATTCCTCGTCGACGAACTCCTGCTTCTTTAAAGCCTGCAGATTTGAACGCCTTCTGCCCTCTCTCATTCATAGAAAATGTAGACAAGAAGACACTCTCAAGTCCAAGGATGTTAAACCCGACCCATAACATGACTGTTATGGCATCAGTCCCATATCCCTTGCCAAAGTTCTTTGGATCCAGTATCACGACTCCAAGCTCAGCATTCCGGTTCTGTTTTGAGATTCGATGCAGTCCAACGGAACCTAGATATTCTCCAGATTTCTTGTCCTCAATACCCAATGACAAGTTTCCATCAATCCATGGGTCTGATTTGGACATCTTCTCCAGCACCTCTCTTTCTTTCGTTCGAGACATAGCTACTGCGTGAGCAACATACTGACGCATCTCCAGATTGTTCCAATTCTTCATGATAACGTCAATATCTTCTGGTTCGATCCGTCGGAGGTATACCAACTTTCCAAAATACATGCCATTAGAAAAGGCAATGGTTTCACATAAGCATGACCCATTCTCAACTATAATGGAAGAGTTGGTCATTGAAGGTTTGGTTTCTGAGCTAATGCGCTCATATCTCAAAACGTAATACTTATTAACGTAATATGTAATACTATTACACAAGTATAACCCGTTTGAGGAGACGAGGTGAAGACATGGCGAATCTGAAAATACCAATTGAGAAAGCAACTCTCATGGTCACGAACATAGAACGATGGGATGGGACCATTGGGTTCGATATCAAAGTGTCAGCGCATGTTCTGAGAAACATCGGTGGCACTCATGTGAGTGTCTATGTTCACGACAAGAGAGGATTGCAATCTAATCCCTAATCACTCGTAATATGGAGAGAATAGAATACTAAATAGATAGTTCTATACTTCCTTCTGTAACTCTTCCTTCTGCTCTTTAGCAAGCTCTTCATAACCTACAAGTGCATCCAGCTTCGATTCATTGAGTAATCGAGCTGCACACTTTAAATGATGCCAACCATAACTGACATGTCCATCGAAGATAGATGGTTCACCTAATCTGAGTTCACCTTTTTCGATAGTCTTCGAACATGTCCTACATGTGGATCTGCCTGATTTTGCAGGTTCAACTCTCCATGCTTCAGCAATCTCGGAGTCGCCCTCAGTAAAAGGTTCGAGGTCGTAAAGAAAATCCTCAACATTTCCCCCAATTACGTCAGGAGTCAATCTGATAGTGAATGAGTCGTATTCGGTGGGGGAGTAATCAAGATCCACATTACCATTAGCATAGGTCTTCTTCATCTCTGTCTTTGGAGGATACATCTTACGGGAACGCATGAACTCTAGCATCTGTTTTGCTAGAACGATACTAACTTCTTTCTTCCCCATCTCTTTAATTTCAGACTCCCCAGCAACACCATAAGTTGTAACTATGATTGAACGGCCGTCATCGAGATTTTCTCGACCTTTTAGGAAGACCACAGCTCCAACTCTGACGGACTTTTTTATTCGGGGTGTTCTAAAGGTGTCAGGATTTATCCAGTATCCCCAGTCAGATGAATATTCTAACCACTCGGTCATGACAAATGCCCTCGCTATATAATGATGAACTCAGATATATTTTCACCACTACTTTCTCCGTTTCCTAAAAATGATGACTAGGAGAACCACAGCAGAAACACCAGCAATACCTACGATGACCCACGGAAGCATCGCTTCCATGAAGGGCACTGGCAGGATTGTGACCAGAACCTCATCAGTTGCCAGATTCCCAGATGTGTCGATTGCGACTACAGTGTAATTGTAAACACCTGCAGGTAAGATCTCTACAATTATTGAAAGGTACCAAGCTAGGGAGGTTGTGGAACTCGAAGTGAGTTCAGTTCCGTTTCTCAAGATAGCATAGCTGATAGGGGATAGGTCAGAGGCGGTCCATTCAAGCTCGTGACTCGTTCTATCATCCACTCGAAACGATATGTCATCAGGATGAGTTATCATGGGCGATGTTGTATCTCGTACTATCACAGTGAAGACCGCATCTGTCCGATAGCCATAGATGTTGATCGCATTAGCAGATATTGGATAGTCATCGATAGGCAGTGTTGTTCTACTGGTTATCACTTCATTGTCAAGGAAAAAGTTTGTTGAGTCATTCATCCATACATCATAGGGAGCAGGACAATAGACTGCTAAGCTATATGAGAAGTCTGAACCAAACTCAGTTTGTTGATTCGATAATGGTTCAATCCACTCAACTGGGAAGGGAGGGAACATCAGGGGATAAGCATCGAACCATCCAAAAGTGTATTGAGTGTCCCCAAAGCCATCTGAATTCGCATCAGAACCAGCATAGTCAGACCAGTAGTTGTAGTCCCAGTCTAAATTGGCACCATCATCTTGTATGTTGTTGGTATTGTTGGCAAAGATGTTCCAGTGAATCGGGCTGTTACTTGTTGCAGTAGTCCATATACCGTAATCATTTTCCTTCGAAGTATTGTTTTCAAATGTGCTCCAGCCTCCACCTTGAAGTCGAATGCCAATATTTGAATTTCCAGTACAGATATTCTCAGTCACTACGTTGTATCTTGAGTTGCCTGTCATTTGGAATCCATTGTCACCATTGCCGCTACAGGTATTTCCACTGATTGTTCCATTATTCGAATTCGAGATGTAGATACCTGTGATGGAGTTCAGTGAGCAATTATTTTGTGTAATTGCAAAGTGATCTGAGTCTTCCAACGAAATGCCATGATTTCCATTCTCGATGCAGCTAATGCCGCTGATTGTTCCATTATTTGAACTCGAGATATAGACACCTGTGAAGAAGTTGTATGAGCAATGATTTTGTGTAAAGGTGAAGTTATCTGAGCCTTTCCACCAAATACCATAAGAGTTGTAACTGATGTTGTTTCCAGTCACAATGAGATTTCTACACTCACTTGTTGCATTGAGTCCGTGAGCGAAGTTGGTGATCATGTTATTGATAATTCTACCATTGGAAGAGTTTTCTAGATGGACACCATATGAAGGAGTAGCAGCAGGCCCAATAAGCGTACATCCACGAATTATGTAGTGTGAACGAGTGTTCATAATACTGATACTTGCTTCTGGAGTGACCCCTAACGCAATTTCGTAGTTCTCAATGAGATATGGGCGTTCTAATGAACCATCACCGGACCAACCTTCTGCTGATGCGGTCGTTGAGAAATCTGCGTCCCCATCAATTGTAATTGGATCATGAATCTCATTTGCATACGTTATTTGCACTTCCTTTAGTGGTGTAATCTCGTCGAGTAGAATCGCAGGTGGAATATTCACAATTAGGATAATGAGAATCAATGAGGATGAATACCTACCAATTTTACACTTGCTCAACATGAGTGACAGCTCCTATACTGCGATGAATGAAATCATAGAGCTCAGGCAAATCGAATTGTAGGCATTAATGAGGTGATGTGTTTACTCTCCCTCGCAATAATAATTGGAACACATAGTTTGCATATTAATGTCAGTATTGAATAGCTCACTAACGCATTAATTCGATACCATTATCAGATGGAGAAATTAACACGATTGACTATGGGCGCTCCACTCTGGATGGTAGAACTCCTAAAGAAAACGTTTCCTAACAGACGGCTAATTGCACAAGCAACCAATATCCCATTTATTGGAAAAATAGTAGACAAGTTGCTGTTTGATGGTGATGATATAATCTATCTACCAAAAGACAATGTTGTTGAAATCAAGATTGAGAAACAACTAGAAAGACCAATTGAAACAGCTCTTCCTTCACAAATTGTACATGAATTCATTGAGAAAGCAAACTATCACTGGATAATGAACTTCTGTATCTGTAGAGATTCGTCGAAGTGTAAGAATTATCCAATTGACTATGGTTGTCTTTTCCTTGGCGAAGCAGTTCTTGATATTAATCCTCATTTGGGAAGACTAGTTACGAAGGAAGAAGCCCACACACATGCTAGGAGTTGCAGAGAAGCTGGATTGGTTCATCTAATTGGCAGAAATAAACTGGATTCGGTGTGGTTGAATGTAAAACCAGGACAGAAACTCCTGACCATCTGTAACTGCTGCCCATGCTGCTGTCTCTGGAAGATTCTCCCGGATATTAATCCAGAGATTGGACGAAAGATCACTAAAATGCAAGGGGTAAACCTTGAGGTTACGGACGCATGTGTTGGTTGTGGAATTTGTACCCAAGAGGATATCTGCTTCATAGATGCCATTAAGCTTGTCAACGATAGAGCTGTTATCGAATCCGAATGTAGAGGGTGTGGTCGATGTGTTGATGTCTGTCCGGAGGGAGCAATAGTACTGACTGTTGATAACCAAAGTTATGTAAAAGATTCTGTGGAACGCATAGACCGAGTGATTGATGTCGAGTGATAACTATAGTTTAGAAAAACGACCATTCCTCAATTCTTATACTAACAAATTCAAAGTATAGCTCATGTGTGGTCGTTTTGCCTTATTGACACATGCAGAGGCACTCGTTGAGAGATTCAATGTGAAGGAGGTCATTAAGAGACCTGAACCTAGATACAACATAGCTCCCAGTCAGGATGTCACAGTAGTTGTTCAGAAAGATACCCGCCAGCTGATAGAAATGAGATGGGGATTGGTGCCATCCTGGGCCAAAGATGTGAGTATTGGTAATCGAATGATCAACGCCAGAGCAGAAACGATAGCAGAAAAACCAGCCTTCAGAGCAGCCTTCAAGAAACGTAGATGCTTGATTCTTGCGGACGGATTCTACGAATGGCAAAAAGTTGGAAAGGTGAAAATCCCAACACACATCCGCCTTAAGACTCGAGAACCATTTGCATTTGCTGGAATCTACGAGTACTGGGAATCAAAATCAGGCAAGATACTAGAGAGCTGTACAATCATTACAACGACTCCCAACGAACTAATGACTCCAATACACAACAGAATGCCGGTGATCCTCAATCCAAACGACGAGGATGTTTGGTTGAATCCTAACAATCAGGATTTGGAAGAGCTACAATCAATACTGATGCCATATACTGCAGGATTCATGGAAGCCTTCGAGGTTTCAGACTTTGTCAACTCACCTAGGAATCAAGGCTCACTATGTATCAAACCAGTAGACAACCAATCTCTAAGGCACTCAGAGAAACTGAGTATTCCAAGTGGTAGTGCTTAAGTAATACGGAGTATCTTGTTCAGACATGGCTCATCCAAGTGTTATGAGAGGCGAGGATGGGAGAACACCTCACATCAAACTGAAAGAAGATGAGATAGCGAGATATGTTCTCTTACCAGGGTCTCCAGAACGTTCCAGGTTGACAGCCTCAATGTTTGATGAAGCTGAGGAGATAGTGTTTCACAGAGAGTATCTCTCGTTCACAGGTAAGTACCAAGGCATTGATGTCACAGTGATGTCAACGGGAATGGGGGTTTTCTCTGCAGCGACTGCTGTAGAGGAGCTTGTGGACATTGGAGCGGATACATTCATCCGGATTGGTTCCTGTGCGACATACAAAAAGGAGATCAATCTTGGGGACAACATCATTGCCACTGGCTGTATTCGGGATGAGGGATGTAGCTTGGAGTTCGCACCGCTCTCATTCCCAGCAGTGCCAGATCTCGATGTTCTGACTGCTCTTATAGAGTCAGCCAGAGAGATTGGAGCAACATATCATACAGGAGTAATCAGGACCTGTGAGAACTTCTACCTACGAGATCGTTCACCAAAACTTAACGAGCAGTATACTCGGTTAGGGGCAGTTGCCCTGGAGATGGAATTGTCAGCTATTCTGATGGCTGCAATTGACTTGGGTAAGAGAGCAGGAGGAATTCTCACCGTGGGCTCTAATCTTGTGACTACGGAGAATCGGTACAGAGGACAACGGTTGAAAGAGTTTGAGATTGGAGAGAAGAACATGATTAGGATAGCTCTTGAAACAGTCAAACGATTGAACCGAAAATAGATCACTTCTTTTCAGGATAGACGAATCCTTCAATAACCAGCTTGCAGGCGATTTCTCTAAATCCAGGGCATTTGCTCCAACGCATTTTGTACTCACACTCTTCACATTCTTTGAAGACTTCGATACTCCTCTTTGCATTTAGAACAGTCACAAATCCAAGATATAGAGCTAGAATGAATAGTAGTTTTACTTCGAGTCCAGGTGATAGAAGTCCATTAAATAGAAGAATAGACCAACAGATTCCAGCGAACGAGAACCCAAGTAGGAATTTTGATGCAATCTTCGACCTCGTTCCGCGGTCAGTCAAGCCAGATAGACTGAACAGAAAATAGATGATACTTCCAATGACACCGCCCCAGAACAAGTAGAACCGGCTAAGGATTTCAGCGTCATAGAACCATACTACCAGTCCGACAAACATCGCTATGAAAAAGGAAACTGAATTGAATGTGCAACCAATGCACCATTTCCGACCACGGATTGTGACAGAATGCGATTCAAAATGAGAACATGGAGGATGGTGGGCTGTAATGAATGGGTCAGTGGTTTTCAGAAAGAGAAGAGGATGTCGGATAACATGACGTAAGTTGAGTAGGAGTTTTCCTCGATTTTCGTCATCAAGAACTTCTTCACACCTACGCGTACCAGACTCTCTCTCTTCCTTCTCCATTCCTGTCCACACATCAAGTATTCTAAGCTTATCTAAGCAAGTCTAGGGGAATGGAATTAGTCCGCCCATGATTATTGCCCAGACTCCACCAAATACAAAGATCAGTAATGCGATCATAACAATGAACTGGATTATTCCACCCAAAATCCAAGCGATTAAGGCGCCGCCCCAACCGACTTCATGACGACTCTTTATGAAATACCAAGCAATGAAACATCCCAAGCAGGGTATCCAAATGACAAGTGCCATGAGAAGCGCTGTAACGAAGGTTGATGACAACTCTCTATTCTGACCGTTCACAAAACCCAATCCGACACCAAGAAAGATTCCTTGTATCAGGAAGCTAATGATGAACCACAGAAATATCAACAGGATTATGGTTGTGAAACCCATACCAAATAATCCGAAAATCCAATCAAACTGCATTCCTATCCCTCGCGAGATTCTAACAATGATGCGCAACGTCGTAGGATAAAAGTTTGCCGTAGTTCACTTGAATGGACCGGTCTGCCAAGCCCACCAGTTGATTTCTCGTTTTGACATGCTGTAAACAGCTCTTAAGGATCCAAAAGCAATCATGACGAAACCAACAATCAAAAGAACATGACACACTGCATCAAGATTATAGAGAATAGGATTGGATGAAAATGCTGGAGGGAGAAATTGAAGTATTGAAATCGTCGGGAAAGAAAAGAGAGACAAAAAGAACCCAATCTTTAAAGTTCGAAATCCGGGTCTTTTGATTGGTTTTGTCTGCACTTCATTCTCCATGCTTAGCGAACTCCTCATACTCATGTTAATCTATACTTATGATGAAATAAATGTTGAGCTAAATGAATCTCTGCATCATCTGATCGAGTAGACTATCAATGTTCTCAGGAGTGATGTTGTTCTCAGAGAAGATTTGTTTGACTCTCGTTCTCCGCGTTGATTCATTAAGATCGTTTAAACTGTTGAACATACCTAAACGTCTACCAAATCTATAGAGCATTTGTTCGTCTTCATCTAAGTCAAGAAAACGGGTTAAAATTGACAACATGAACTCTTTTTCATCAGGAAGCTGTCCATTGAGATCGCCAAACAAATTCAGGATGTGGTCACTTACAAGATAACTGGATATACCATCAAGATGCTGAATGAAAGTATGGAGCTCATGCACTATCTCCAGATCGTCGCATCTCACAAACTGACCGGATTCAACCAGAGTGTATATTGGAGCACGAATCGGAAATGCAATTGGACGCAATCGGATAAAGTCAGGATTGATTCTATTCAAAGCATCCGCTGATTCTATTGCATGATCTTCTGAAAGACTCTTACCTCCTAGTCCGGGCATGATATACTCAGAGAGTTCAATTCCTGCTTCTTTCACTTTTTGGCCAGCCCGGATATGGATATCCTTTGATGCACCTTTTCGAACCATTTTGAGTACCATGTCTGAGCCAGATTCCAATCCTACATGTATTCGCGTCAACCCACTCTCTTTCAATAACACGAGGTCTTCAACAGATAATTTGTTAATTGTAGAAGATCGAGAATACGATGTAACCCGCTCAAGGTCAGGAAAATTGTCCTTGAGATGTTTCAAGATGGATGCCAGATTATGCGGCCCAATAACTAATGAATCTGCGTCCTGAAGAAAGACAGATTTCATACTCTGTCCAACCCAACGCATTGCTGAGTCATAAGCAAGTGGCTCATCAATCTCAATTTGATAAGAAGGATTGAGTAGATAATCACTATATTTCCTGATTAAGTCGATATCATGTTTGACGTGGCTTAGTGGGCGAATAGAGAACTCAGTATCCTTATAGACAGGACAGAATAAGCATCTATTCCATTGGCAATTTCGAGTTACTCTGAGAAGGAGACTAGAAGCTTCACTCGGAGGTCGTATCGGTCCTATCTCATATCGATAATCTTTGAGACCGTCTGATTCACCAAGAGACATAGTAGACTGAGCTCCGGAATAGAGTGAAGTCTTGTGCTTTTCACTCTATCCGAATTATATGGAGGAGAGAATGGATGCTTACCTATCGAAGCGCGAACGATAGGAAACAGACATGCCAGTGCGACTCCTCTGTTGTGGGAGTTTCCTCCACATCTTTGGGGATTCTTTTTCGCTTGCCATATCATTGCACCTTCAAGATAAATCACCAATAAAATGCATATGATTTCACGTACAGTGGCGACGGGGAGATTATGGAATTATTGAAGGCACATGTTCCAAAAAACTCAGTGCATGCTTCAAGAATTGGAATGCTAATATCCAGCTTCACGAATCATTTTAACGAGCATCAATTCTGCTAGGTAGGGAAACTTCTGATTAGAGTAGGAAACTAACGTAGCTGTAGATTTTACAAAAGGTCTACTCCTGATGTGACGCGCAATCGCTTCAGCTTGGTGTAAATCATCAACGACAAACTCAGCATAAATTATAGGCTCAGTTGCTGAAATTGTTGGGTCCCAAAGTTCTAGAGAATAGTCTTTCTGTATCCAATCAACAACATCCTCTAAGGAACTTTCACCCTCATTCCATTCGAAACGAACATAGAAATTCACTAGTTTTCCGGCCGCCATATCAGGTCTCGCTGAGAAATTAACACCCCCTCCCTCCATGAGCTCCCGGATAGCTCTACGAACAGTCTTTGGTGCAAGAGTTGTTTCATCTGCAATGTCATTAATCAACGTGCGTGGATTCTTCTGAAGGATGGAGAGTATGCGTAAATGTAGGTTAGTAAGTTTGACACACTCGCCCATTTTCCAAAGGATTGTGTGAACCTCTACTTCTTGCACTTCGGGTGGATCATGCAGAAATGCTCGTAACTCAGACAGCATAGAAGATCCGATATATTGGCCCCATAGGAGATATGCACCGCCGCCAGCACTTGCTAAGAGACTGATGTGACCTACCATTGGACTTTCTCCCATCTGTCCAACAAACTCATCGATATCCTCAGTCCCATCAGTAATGACGAGAGCTATGAAATGTTCTGCATTAATCATCGCTGCACTAAGTGAAATTGCAAATCGTGAGATTGCCCCACTATTAAGTAATCCATCGACACGATTCTTGACTGCATTAGAACTGAGACCAGTTTTCTTAGCCAAACTTTGATAGCTAATCCTACAGTTGGTTGATATCTCAATCATGATTTTCTTGTCTATCAAATCCAACTAAGTACCCACCTGCGTCTTATCCCTGAATAATGACAGTAAGTATTATTCGTTACGATGTGAGTGGTAGATTTCATTTATTTATGACTAATTTTTCGGAAGCCACATAGTACATCCGCAAGGTATCGATATGCGATCTAAGTTTCGCCACGCTACCATCATGACCTAACGGGAATGAATATGGACTGATTCTACGGCCACGTTTGAAGGCTGCATAGAAACATGCTTCCATTCCCCTTGCACCAAGATTATGAGCTCTTTCCCCAACCGTCATGATGAGATCTAAGTCATCTTGTGACTCAATACATAGATAATAGGCAGGGCGAAGTGGGTGGGAAGTGTCTGTGAACTTCACGATGCGAGAGCCCTCGGGAAACTGTTTATTGAGACATTCATTGCATCTCCAATCTCCACCATCTGAGAATGAGTTATACACAAACTGAACATCATCAGTTGATCCACAAGATTCGCAAGTTTTTGCCATTGCAATACCCCTTGTTTATTCACTATCAAGAGAAATGATTGCAAACCAAGAACTTGAGATGTTATGTTCTCTCGGTGATACAGGGTGGTCTGACCGAATAGTTAATTAACAATGGTTAATTATGTACTCTGAGGAAACTACATGAAACTCACACGTTCAATTTGTAGTAGAGAAATCAAGAAAGCAAATGTTCTTGATTCAAAAGGTGAGAATATTGGGAAGGTAGGCGATATGACATTCGCCTTTGATGGAGAACTTAGTCTATCAAAATTCATACTTGCAGGCTCTCGATGGGAGGAATTCCTTGAATCGATAAAGATTCGGCTTAACAAGGATCCAGTCTTCGATGGCACATTAATTGAGCATATTGATGATCACATTCATTTGAACACAACCATAGATTCCCTCAAGACAACTCTGGACTTGGATGCCATTCCTAAAGGCGATATCAGACTCTCCCACTTGGAGAAAATGGACATCATGGATAAAGACAACCAGAAAATTGGTCGAGCTATAGCAGTGAATTTCAACCTCGATGGAACCATTTCAATGATTGTTGGCGGCAGTTTCATTGAGGAAAAGCTTGAAGCCGCAGGCCTGAAAACAGACGTAGATATTCTGGTTCCAGGAGATGTGATCTCCGAAATTGATAGTATGGTCCGCCTAAATGTTTCGAAGAAATCCCTGGGCACAACAATGGATCATGCATTGAAAGACAAAGAAGAGTTGAGAGTAAGAAGAGATATGCCAGTGCAAAGAGATGTGACAAAAGTCCAATTATTTACTCAGCGGCCAGTGTAGAACTCGGCAATAGTTTATATCCATTCAAGAAATTACGATTCCAGTGATTTCTGTGGATTGGAGAGGCTAGCGATGCTGCCCATAGGGGGCGTCGCAGGATGAAATTAGGTTTTGCCACACAAGAAAGGCCGTGGCGGCCTTAAGAAAGTCAGAATTCGAGAAACAAGCAGTAAGATCTATCCTCATAGGATGGAACGCTGCACTGCAAACATTGCTCCTAAATGCAAGGAATGGGTCAATGCCAACACCATGCCCGCTCCGGGCATATGCAAGCGCTGCTGGCAGGTCATGAACTCTCGCAAATGAACATAAAGGGGGAATCATTCCCCTTACGACTCTTTTTTTCCTAAGCTGGAACGTATATCCATTGCCGCATGTCCTGAAGGCATGGAATTCGACGGATTAGATTCTTCTTTAGCAGTTTCCTTAGGGCGTATCTAACTGTACGAGGTGCAAATTGTACTTCTCCTAAGAGCTGTTTGGGTGTAACACCGTTCGTCCCTTGTTTTCTCAGAATAGAGAGCACTATTGATTGGCTCTTTGTCAAATTTGACGCCTTCACTCTTTGCTCAAACTCTTTTTTGGTCATCATATATAAAAACACCAACTGTATAATTGTTCGTTTGAATAACTTGTATTTAAATTTTTTCTACAAAGAATTTTGTAAAAATTAACGACGTTAATGCTTTACGAGGTTAGAACGAGTTATTAACTGCCAAGTGAAAGAAAAGACATGAGGGAGATTATGTGAAATTGGATATGCCATTGGCACTAGCAATTGTGATGTCAATCATTTTCACTATTGCGCTCTATTTTGCTTCTACTGTTATTATCGTCTATGCCAACAGTACATTGCTTCAAATATTACCTGACTATGGTATCCATGATTATCAGACTACTTTAGCAATAAGAGAAAGCTTGATGCCCATTGGGTTGATTATGCTTGGAATCACGATTTCACTGATTATTATTGGATTCATATCGAAGAAAGGATGGTTATCAGCCGCAGGGTCCATTGCCTTCTATCTCCCGGTCTTCGGTACATTTTCACTAACCATGTTCTATCTCGCAGGAATAGGCATCCTTCGAGTTCTGTGGATTCCTTTAATCGAAACGGTACCAGGAGTATTTGAGCTTGGGAATGTGGTTCTACTTCCACGTTTCATTCTTCTGGAAAGTCTATGGAACCACATCATTGACATCTTTTCATACCAATTGATAGCTAGTGTAATCTACGGCGGATTCATTCTCTTTGGTATTTTGATCTTCACGGTTGGGACAGCCACATGGTTTGTTGCACGTTTCAGAGATCAGACAGTTGTTACATTTGGAATTTACCAGTACTCTAGACACCCTCAGTATCTCGGATTTCTTCTATGGAGCTATGGTTTTCTTTTGACCACTGTAGACCTGCCTGTTGCATTTGGTGGTCTTTGGTTATCTCCAAGTTTACCATGGCTTATCGGATTTTTCATCATATTAGCTGTGGCGATCCAAGAAGAGATAAGTATGGCAGAGAAGTATGGCGAAGAATACACAGCCTATAGAGAAACAGCACCATTTCTCTTCCCCATTCCGAAGTTCGTATCTCACGCATTGAAAACACCTATCGGAGCCATTTTCAAGAAAAGCTGGCCAGAAAAGAGAAGTGAAATAGCAGTCATCGGATTATTGTATCTAGTTATCTTAATCATCCTCTCTATACCATTTGCTCTGAATTATGGATTCTACCTTTAGTCTAATGCCCAGTATAATGCCACTACGACGCTTGTCCAGGATAGGGCGGAAGACTACCTTTCCTCAGAACTGAATCTACTAATCTCGGGAGAAGAAAGATTGCGACTATTCCAACACCTAACGAAAGAAGTTGGATTGGAGCTGCAAGCAATACTAGTGCAAAGATAAACAATAGGAGTAGTCCTGGAAACATAATCAAAGTAAGCACCATGTTAAGCATTGGATTCTGTGAAACCGTTGAGATCTTGAAGTCTGCCTCATGTTTTGAAGATCTTGTTGGATTTGCTTGTGAGAATTTCTCATAATAATCGACATTCCTCAATTGGAATATTGCATCACCATGACTAGTAAGTTTAAC
>JBHLRT010000006.1:0-14579 GCA_048882305.1 Candidatus Thorarchaeota archaeon | reverse complement strand
GGGACGTAGCTCAATCTGGCAGAGCAATGGACTGTAGATCCATCGGTTGCCGGTTCAAATCCGGCCGTCCCGACCAACTTCTTCTAAGAGTTTTGGGTCTATCGAATCATAAACCGAAACAACACATCGATAGGGCACAATTAAGCTATGAATTGGGATTGATTGAGATTCCAAGAACACGAACAAGTTCCTTGTAACGATTACGAATTGTCACTTCTGTGACTCGTGAAACATTGGCTATCTCCCTCTGAGTACGTCGGTCTTCTTCGATTATTCCAGCTATATAGAGAGCAGCTCCCGCAATTCCTCCAGGATCTTTTCCGATTGTGACGAATCTGTCTTCAGCATTCTTGATTATTTCAGTGGCCTTCGTCACAGTTCTTCCTTCAAGAAGAAGGTCTGCTGACAATCTTGGTATTAGGTCCTTTGCAGAAGCTAGTGGTACATCGATATTGACTTGAGAAACAATCAAACGAACTGCATGACCTATCTTTTTCCTTTCAGAATTAGTTTTAGTTACAATCTCATCGAGTCTTCTGGGAATCCTGTGAATCCGACAAGCAAGGTAGACTGAAGCAGCAACAACCGATTCAATACTTCTTCCTCTCACAAGTCTCTTTGCTAGAGCTTTTCTATACATCAAAGCCGCAGTTTCTCTGACATCACGTGGGACTCCAAGTTGTGAGGAGAGTCGCTCCATCTCACTCATTGCAATACTAAGATTTCGATGCTGAGAACTATGAACTTTACTTCGGATATGCCATTTTCGCATCCTGTAGATGGCTGCACGTGTGGTGCTCGTCAGTGCCTTACCACTTGCATCCTTATTCCGCCAGTCGATAAGTGTTGAAAGACCTCTGTCTGCAATAGTGAGAGTCATTGGTGCTCCAGTTCTAGCTCTTGCATTCCTTTCTTCAGTTGTGAATGCCCTCCATTCTGGACCTTTATCGGCTGTATGTTCTGACAAAACAAGTCCACACGAAGTACAGATATTTTCCCCGCGGACATAGTCTTCCGTAAATGAAGTTCCTCCGCAGTTTATACACACCCTTTTCTTGTTTGGTGTATTCTCTAGCATTCTTATCAACTTCGAATTGGGTTAAGTAACAAAGTGGGACAATTCGGTATATCACAGAATAACCCCGTATTTTGTTGCTTCATAGGAACAACAGCAACTCAACCGATCACTACAAGAAATAACCGAAGATACTCTCTACTTAATCTCTCAACACTATTCCTTACATATCTCTCCTTATAAAAAGACACTATCTCACCATTTTCGATGGAAAACAGATACTAGTTTAACTTCTTCAAATCTATAATGAGAATTCTTTTTGTAAGTCCCACAACCTTTTTTTTGGGATAGACTTCATGCAATACTCCGCTGTTTTTGGCCTAACCAATGATTTATTATTCAATTCACTATTGTTAACTATGAAGAGTGAGTGAAGATCAAAATGACAGATATTAAGGGCGATTTTGATGTTGGAGTCATAGGTGGAGGTCCTGCAGGACTATCAGCAGGCATAATAGCCGCATACAAGGGGCTCAAGGTTGCAATCTTTGAAGGAGGTACATGGGGTGGTCTCTTATCTACAATATATCCATACAAGCATATCTTCAACTACCCAGGGACACCTAAAATAATGGCATCTCACTTGGTTGCTGAATGGGTTCGTCAATCTGCAGACTTGGGAGTTCGATTGATCAAAGAGCGAGTCATCGAAATAACAAAGGAAAAAGCTATTCTTACTACTGAGGGTAAATATGAAACTAAAGTAGTCGTCATCGCTACTGGGATGCGGCCAAATACACTTGGAATACCAGGTGAAATTGAGTTCTCTAGGAAAAATCGTGGTGTCTTTCCATATGTAACAGATCCTGAATTGTTTCGTGACAAGAGAGTGTTGGTAGTTGGAGGGGGTGACACTGCTATTGATGCTGTCATAGATGCTCATGATGTGACTCATGAAATCTGGATTGCACACAGAAAAGATGAATTTAGAGCTGCAGAAACTAGAGTGGCAGCTGTGGTTGACCAGAATATGGCTGAAATTCTCTATAACACTGAACTTGTAGAAATTAGAGGTGGTTCAGAAGTTGAAGAAGTCACTCTTCAGAATAATCAGACCAATGAGAAACGGAACCTGGCAGTTGATCGTGTGATAATTGCTGTTGGTTTGGTCCCCAATATTGAGGTATTCAATCACTTGGGTCTCAAAATGAATGGACGTTTCATTGTAGTTGATTCTGAGATGCGGACAAACATCGAAGGTGTCTTTGCAGCTGGGGACATTATTTCCGTCTATCAGCTAGCCTCTGTAGCTGCAGCACAAGGTGCACTTGCCGCACATAATGCATACAAGTACATCCGAAAACCATACTGGGCGTAATTAGAATCATAAATACAGCACTCCTCGCCACAGTCATTTTAAGATTAGTCAATTTTATAGTTCAGTATACGAATATTTCTTTGAAACACACCACAACTACATTTCTCACATTCACCATCAAAGTTGTCGTGTTTCTCACGAATATGACCGCATGAACAATGGTCGTATGAACGAGTACTCATTACTTCACCTCTGTAAATCTTTGAGGAAAAAGAATAGCGTCATCAATCAATCACAAATGTTTCTTTCAATTCCAATATGTATGATGACTGCTTTACAATTACTTTACAAACTCTCAATAGAGAACCTCAAAAACCGAACCAAAAGGTCTGGTTATATCGTAATTTTAATTGAAACCAATCTTCTATTCTTATCTCTACAATTTCAGACTCTCGTCTAGCTTAATAAACTTGGGCATGACCCAGTGTTTTTTCACAGTGGTTTTCAATAATTTATCCTGTTTTCCATTGTTTTAGATGTGGAGGTAGCAGAAGATAATTATAGACAGATCTTGAATTGAGAATTAACTTTCAAAGTATTAGTTAATGATAACTGCGGATCGGTTTCGGCGAAAATTCATTATCATTTTTGAAAACGAGTGATTAACTCATGTCATTGTCAGTACAAATCGATACATCATTCATTGTGCCATTACTACAATATCTCTCAAAACCTAGTAAGGGGCTACTATTTGAGATAACAAAACACGAAGCCGCGAAAAAGACACATTCACATGCACTCAAAACTCGCAACACAAAGAAGGGCATAGATTCATTCTGGAAACATATTTTGAATCAACTGTCAAAAGATGAGAGCTTGATAGATAATGTGAAAGACAGTTTAACCTATATCCATAAAAAAACAGAAACATTCAACGAACTACTTATGGACCTATGGAACTACTTTCCTGAAGGTACGAATCTAAGGAGTGTTCTATATACAACTCTTGGCTATGATATTGGAATAGTATCTGAAGGTTATGCTCTTCTTAACATTGGTCATCCCGATTTTCAGAAACACCCGGAAGAGATTCTTTTCATGTCGATGCATGAACTCCATCATGTAGTCTACACAGCATATAATCCATTTTTTGATCTATCTGAAATTCATCGAACCAATCAACTATGTGATGTCATAAAATACTGCACCCATATGGAAGGCCTTGCAATGTATTCGATTTTGGAACAAAGGAAAACTGCTAAGGCATTGAATAATCGAGATTACAAGTTGTTCCTAGATAATCGAGCCAGAAAGAAACGAGTTTCTGAGTATTTTGACATCCTTACAGAATTGGAAGTTCGACATGATAGTCCACTCGATGAAGTTGACTGGAAAATCCTTGCAAAAATGAGTGATAGAAATAGACTCTGGTATGTTACAGGTGCTCACATGGCTGAAATAATTGATAGAAATCTTGGGAAAGAAACCCTCATCGAAACAATCCGATTAGGTCCTGATGACTTCTTCAAAGCTTATCACGAGTCATTTTGATATCCTAAAAGAAAAATGAAGAGCAGAACTTGTCTGCTTCAGATATGATTATTATATGTGTAATCGATCTTTGACGTCCTTAACTCCAAAGGTATTGTATGCACATTCCAATGCAGCTTCGTAGGCTCCACGATTGGAGAGACCTCCGGACAGTGTCACAATACCATCTTTAACTTTCACATCTACATCTTTTGTATTTACGATGTAACTACGATCAATTGCATTCATTATTTCTGTTGCAATGACTTGGTCTGTGACTGTTTCTGTCGGAACAACTGTCAATTTGTTATCGATATCAGTAACACCCATCACATCGGAAGTTATCTGTTGTGCTCTGAAAATCTTCCAATATGCATCAACATGTCCCTCAAGTGTAACCTCGCCTTTCTTCACCTTAACATGAATGTTCTCATTTCTAGTACTATCATTCCATCCCAACTGCTTTACAATACTGGTTTCAATTTGTGAGTCACTCAAAGTCTTTGCACTGGTTGGAAACTTGACAAATGAGTTGTTATTGACCTGCTTAACTCCTGGTATCTTCCATGTATCAAATAGAGCAGCTTCTTTTACTGCATAGCTTGGAACAGTTCCTCTAAGAGTCACAATTCCATCTTTAACTTCAACATCAACATTTGAGGCATCAACACGACTATCCCAGTATAGGATATCGACAACAGCCTTCTTGATTTGTTCATCTTTTGATTTCATTATTTTCTTATCCTAATACTATTAATATCGAAAGAGATTTAATAAGTGTTATGTTATAGATAAATTAGAGATAAATATTAAATGAAAAATATAATTAATTTTATAAGAGCATAATATACACTATATATATGGAATTAGATAACATTAGAACAAAATCAGAGAAAGATTTGAGGTACCGTAGAGGCCGAACAAGGAACTATCCACGTTTCAAGAAGCTTCTTGAGAAATACCGAGAGTCAGGAGATCCTCTTAATCTAGATGATGTTGTAAAATTCATGGGCGTATCACGTCATAGTCTTAGAAACTATGCAAAAGAACTGAATCTACGAATGGTCATTATGACTGATGATGAAGGTGTTCGTTGGGTTGCATTCAAGGACATATAATAAATTCGAAAAGGTCTAATAAATCCCTGATTCCTTAAAAAGAAAATATAGTGCCTATTTTTTCATTTATAAGGCAAATAAACGTAATACTAATAAGCGAATAAACCGAATTTCTCTATTAGAAAGAAGGACAAACTGTTCACACGCCTGATGGTGGCCTATTAATGATAATCGTGGGCGTGTAAATCAAACAAGAAGTTCAAGATTGAATCCAGTCCAAGAGTCCTACTTATACCAATGAAGTTCTGGATTCGAAGTATCGGTGTGAAAAATGGAAGAGAAATTTAGAGAGAGATTGCCAATTACACATTGGCCTGAGTTAGAAAGGAAAATGGGAATAATCGCTCGAATGACAAGTGACCCACCACTTGAACCTGTTCGAGAAGAATCTCAGGAAATTAAATCATCTGAGTTCAATGGTCAAACTTAGCTAAATGATGCGATACTATGAGTTGGGAATCAATTATTCAGGACAGCATATCATCGATCGAAGATCTGACTAATTATCTAGATGTAAACGATGAAGACAAGGTAGTATTGGAAAAAATCTGTGAAGACCACCCACTTAGAATATCTAGATACTATCTCTCATTAATTGATCAGAATAACGAAGAAGATCCTATCAGAAAATTAGCTATACCTCAAGCTCATGAGAGCTACATGGAAGGAAGTTATGATACAAGTGGTGAGAAATCAAATACAGTGCTACCAGGACTTCAGCATAAATACAGAGAAACTGTTGTCATTCTAGCAACAAACGAGTGTGCGATGTATTGTAGACATTGCTTCAGGAAGAGACTGGTCGGAATAGAAACTAATGAAGTGATTCAAGACATTCAAGATGCAGTAGCTTACATTGAGAATCACAAGGAAATCAATAACGTCCTCATTACTGGGGGAGACCCTTTTGTTTTATCAAATAAACGGATTGAACAATTTCTAGCCGCACTCACAAAGATAGATCATCTCGACTTTATTAGATTTGGAACTAGAGTTCCTGTTACTTTTCCAAGAAGAATCATATCAGATGATAATTTGGTAAAGATTTTGCGTTCTTACAACAAGAAGAAGCGACTGTATCTAGTCACGCAGTTTAATCATCCCCGAGAAATCACCAAAGAATCGATTCAAGCCTGTAAGAATCTCCAAGAAGCAGGAATTACTATCAGTAATCAGACTGTACTTCTCCGGGGCGTAAATGATAATCCTGATGTCATGGCTCAACTACAGAGAGGTCTCGTTCGAATTGGAGTCATTCCATATTATGTGTTTCAATGTCGTCCAGTTAAAAGAGTAAAGAAGCAGTTTCAAGTGCAACTCTATGATGGAGTTAGAATAATTCAGGAAACCCGAAGTAGGTTAGATGGACATACTAAGCGATTTCGATTCATTATATCACATCCAACAGGAAAAATTGAGATTCTTGGTATCAGTAATGAAAAGTTCCTCTTCAAATATCACCAAGCAAAGAATCCGGAAGATATCGGTGTCATCTTTTCTAGACCGGTTGACAAGAATTCTACATGGTTGGATGACTTACGTGTAGAAAAAGGAAAACAGTAATTGATTAAGGATCTAGTCTTATGTCAATAAAGGGATTGAGCAAAAGAATTGCTGACAACCAGAAATCCTTCTATTTTGCTGCATTTCTATTTGGACTGATTCTGTTCATTATTCCTTTTTATCTTCATATCTGGAATCCTTCCTCCATAATACTTGAAGTGTATCCCATTGAACTTTCGATATTTACGGGAGTTCTCATGCGATTCATCGGTGGTCTTGGAATCACTCTGACTTACACCGCATTCTGTACTATCCTCTTCACAATATTGTCATCGTTTCTAAAAGGACGTAAGATGGCTGCAAAGCAGATATACATCATCATTCTATTTGCTACTCTCATTATAATCCTCTATGCATTTTCCAAAATTGGAAGTTGGTTCTTTCCCTCAGGAGAAACAACAACTCTTGATCTCTTTTTGACAATGTCAGGTGTATGGTCACTTGTTTTACTAGTGTACGTTGTTCCATTGATTAAGAATGAGTATAGACCTGAATTGGAACAAAAAACGACTACAAAAGCAAAAGAAACTGTAGGAAACTGGACTTTTTCTGTAGTGAAAGGATATCGTACGTATTTTACACGCGATTATGGTCGTGTATACGAAAGCGAGTTTCAAAGATATAGAAGCAGAATGTTTAGTATTCGAGTCATCCTAAGTGGACTACTTCTGCTGCCAATAGCATTTTCACTTGTTCCAATACCTCCCTTGGCTGCAATAAGTATGCTTCTCTGGATTCGGATGTTCTCATTGAATTATAAGCATCTCTCAAATTTAGAAAGGGGTTTACTCATTCTTCTGATGTTCTCCATTGGATCACTAACCACACTCACAATAATACAATCTGGAATGAGTGAGTTAAGAATAATTTTTGATACATCATATGGATTTGGATTGTTAAGTGGTATTATCCTTTTGATCCTGATAATCCTCTGAAACCATTGTTCTACATACTTTGTGGCTCTCTTACAAGCTCCTTTTACTCAACATCATCAGGAAGATAGATGATGAAACTGCATTCATTGTCCCCTTTCAGAACTGATTTCACCATTTCATACTCGAGTGGTTGGTCAAGTGCAGCCTCCCAAGGCATTTTCGTGAATCCCCCACTACAGTGACAGAAATTAGATGACACATCCACCTCATCATCAAGAATCGATTCCCGAGCCCACGCACAATGACATGCATAGTATCGTTTCATTCTCTCATCAGTCGTTTCAAGGTATTCCTGTACCATGTATGGAATCTTAGTGTGATAGATAGTATTACCCCTTCTCTCCCCGCTTAAAACATCAGGGCGGCTCTTGACAAACTCTACAACATCATTGGTGATGTATTGGTTATAGAACAACGATCCCTCATCTCTATGTTTCTCAAGCTCTTCAATTGCAGCAGCGCGTTTCTGTTTGAGATATTCATCAATACTTCCTGCTTTCAGGTACTTTTCACGTTCATCTTTTTTGAAGTCACGAGGCAGTCCATGAGCAACATCTGCTAAGATCTTCTTGCAGTCTGAGGGGTCTAGAACTTTCTCCATCTTTTCTACTATCTCTCGAGTCACAACCATTTTTTCTGTGTCAGGTATACCCAAAGGTGGTAACTTTTCCTTAGGGAGAATCTCATCTCGCATTTCCTCGCCAACATGCTCACCTAGTCGCTTGTAAAGAACGTTCATCACTTCCCCGCCGTCAAAAATAGCGAGAACTGGTAAGTAAAGGTCCATATTTTGAATGAAGTAAGCATAGCGTGATATTGCAGCATAGTCGAGATAGGTGTTCGAACCCTCCTCAATCAGAGTTTTCGAGAACTTAGTAAACTCCTCCTCAGAGGCAGTTTCTAGTGTCTTGCTAAACTGCTTCAGGAACTTCTCAAATCGTTCTACCATCTTTATGTTTTCAATAACCTGTTCCTCCGGTATAGGTTCAGCTCTATCCGTCAGATACTTTCGAAATCCTTCCTTGTCCATCTTTCCCACACTCACTCAACCTTTCCTTCAGTCGCATATCAAACGAAGCATAAAAGCAAGAATTGGAGTGTTAAGATATTCACTCGGCAACACCGAGTACGCTTTGGCGCCATCACTTAGTATTACGCTATTAATACAGGTGCTTAACTAGGCTGAACAATACAAAATCTTGGTGTATTCGAATAATGAAAGCATTAGAAGCTAAGATTAAGCACGCTCTGGAAAACAAAGGTATCAAGTGTCAATCTGTATACAGAATGCCTGACCCTGATGATACTAGAGTGCTTATCGCTTTCAATTCCAAGGACAGCAAAGCGCTCTCGATACGAAAGATTGAGAATGCTCTGGCTGATCTAAATGTAGGAGAATTCAAAGTACCAAGAGAATTTCAACGTCTGAGTTCAGCATTTCTCCACCTTGAAATTTCTCTAGGTGCAAAAACGGAGAAACCTGTGTTTTCTGCTTCGATGTAGGAATATTATTCCTGCCGTGTTTTTTATCAGGAAATGACACATAGAGAAGACCATGGATCTTAAGATAACAGACCGGACATTTCTCGTAACAGCTGCTTCTCGAGGTCTCGGATTTAGTGTAGCCAAGGCTCTCGTAAATGAGGGCGCCAATGTGATAATCTGTTCTCGAAATGAAGAATCATTAAAGAAAGCCTGTTCTGAGCTTGGAGAACGAGCACGATATTTCGTTACAGATGTGTCGAAACAAGAAGACATCAAACATCTGGTGAAGGACATCGATTCACAAGTGTCACAAATAGACGGACTCTTTGTCAATGCCGGAGGTCCTCCACCTGGTACTTTCTCAAGTCTTTCAGATGATGATTGGAAAAAAGCCTTTGACCTCACATTGATGAGTGCAGTATGGCTGACGCGAGAAACTATACCTCTTCTCAAAAACTCTGATTCACCATCAATCCTCTACAGCACATCAATATCAGTAAAACAACCAATCAGTAATCTGCTGTTATCAAATGCAATCCGTCCTGCAATTATTGGCATGATGCGTACGCTAGCAACAGAACTAGCTCCTGATCATATACGTGTGAACGCGGTTTGTCCTGGTTACATTCACACAGACCGAGTGAAAGAACTCATGTCGGCCTCTGACTCAATAGAAGAGAGCTTCAATGCTAGAGTTCCATTGGGACGTATGGGACGACCAGAGGAATTTGGACCTGTTTGTGCTTTCCTCCTTAGTCCTATCTCTAGCTATATTCATGGAGCGCTCTTACTCATTGACGGTGGTCTCTATCAAGGAATGATGTAGTCTGGAATCAAAGCTGGAGATCTGTAGGATCTATTCCACCACTTCTCACAAGTGCAACCTTCCCATAGTGGCGAACCTGGTCATCCTCATGGTCCAAGAGATCTCTCAATGCTGGAACTGCCGGAGGATATGGTGAAATCCCAATTGCCCAAGCTGCTGTTCTGAGAACCTCAACATCATTTGAACTGAGCAACTCAGTTATCGCTCGAAGAATAATCTCAGATTTTCTCTCTACGACCAAACGAATCATTCTTACCTGTTCACTTGGTTGTACAGTTGCCATAATGTCTGCAAGACCCTGCAGCGCCTTTGTATCATCCATATCTCTGAGCCCTCGAATCGCCCAGTCTCTCACTTTCTCATAGTCATCCTCAAGAGCGGCAAGAAGACAATTGATTGACTCAGGAGCACCCATATTACTCAGCGCCCACGCACCAGACTCTCGCATCTCCAAATTTGGGTCTCCAAGAAGCGCGCAGAGCGTTCCCAACGTTAAATCGTCGTCAACCTTTGTAAGAGCGAAGACAGCCTCTTTTCTGAGATTTAGGTCTTCCTTGTTGTCCCGTGCTATTTTTCTTAGAATTTTACCATAGCTTTCTGAATCTGTACTTCCTAGTATGTGTACTATCCACTTTCGTACCTCAAACACTTCACTTGTGTCTGCAAGAATCTCAACAAGCTGTGGATTAAACGAATCAATTCTCTTTCTATATGCCGCCTGCAGCCCCCTCACTTTAGTACGAGAATCTGGGCTCAGAATTACTCTTTCAATCACCTGAATCGCCAATCTTGCGCTCAGAAGATCTATCAGGTCAATAATGTGCTGTCTTTGTTGTATCTTTTCATCAGAGCTTTCCGAAAAAACAGAATCAAGTATATCCCTAAACTCGTCTGGATGTGTATTGATATAATCAGCTGCTTCCTTTCGTTTATCTGATGTTTCAATGTCAGTTATGATTTTCAGCACACTAGTCACAATCTGATTTTCCAGCTCTCCCCTTAGTTACCTTTTGCCCTAGCGCAAAACATGAAACTAGTAAATCTTGAATGCTTCAGCATGCGGTAGTCTGAACGATTTCTTGTCTGGGTCGTATCGAAGAACAGTATGGTATGCTGCTAATTGAAGTGCAATCATATTAGGAATTGCCTGTGTTAATGGAAGGTTTAGGTTTATCATATCATCATTATGGAGATGATATGCTCTCATCTTGAGTGAATCTGTGAGAACCCGCATATACACATCATCGGATGGTGAACTAGGGTTCGTTGTAACCAACACTGCACCGTCATTATCATTGATTGATATGTTGAAATGATGCCGGAACTCCTCTCTGATGGCTGCAACTCCTTTCATTACAGAATATTCATTGAATTTCATCATCCCAATTTGAGCTGCAACATGATTTGGCCCTTCAGAGATGAGATAGATAGGCACATTGGGACTAGTGAGTTGAGAGATTGCTTTCCCTTCTTCCTCAGCCCAAGACATCATCTTTGATCCATTCATTTTCAATCTTTTAATATCTTGATTCAGTATCTCTCCTGGCTTATTGTCAAGCATTGATGATACCTTAAGGAGGTAAATCATCGCTGCGGTTGTAGGAGCTGATGGACTTGTGTTATATGTTCCAACGCCTGATTTTGTAATCCACACATAATCCGCTTCTTGTGATGCAGTTCCATCTTTGTTATCGGTCAGCACGACAATTGTTGCTTCCTTTGATTTTGCCTTCTGAAGAGCCTCTATTGTTGCTAAGCTTCTTCCTGATGCAGTTATTCCAATTACTAGTGAGTCCCGGTTCAGAGGAAAGTAATCAATCTCTTCTGGAGAAAGAACATGTGCATTGAGTCCCGCTCTTAGAAATGCCCATCTACCATAATCTGATGCTGCATAGGAGTCGCCACAGCCAATCAAAACGATATTTTTCTTCTCTTCAACAACCGATGCTGCTGTTTCATCCACGACATCAATTGTATTTGGAATTGCCTGTTCCTGTTTCATAATAGAATCATAGCAGACATCTAAGAATTCGGTCATCTGTTCAGCTCCTTTATAGCATATCAAAGTCGGGAGGAGTTAATCCTTGCTGTCTTATCAAACCTGACAATAGACCTCGATGATGCGTTTCATGGTTTGCTATGTGAATCAACGCCTTTCCCACGGTAAAGCTCACCATTTGTTCTCCCCAAGTCACACTTTTCACATGGTGAAGTTGGTCCTCTTGAAGTCTTTTCATGAACTCGTTTGTTTCTTCATGAATTTTGGACCAGATGTTTCTTATTGCTTGGATACTATCAAGGCTTTCTGGTGCTATCTGATGAAACTCACTATCATTCAAAACTGACATCCAGTATCTCTCTGAATTCATGAGATGAACGATGATGTTCCGTATTGATCCCCTTCCCACTTTCTGATCTCTAACTAAGTCTTCAGGTTCCATCTGTTCCAGTGTCTGAAGAAGAGGTTCTCTACAAGCAAGATTATGATCAAACAGCATTTCTATGCAGGACATCATACTTATTGTAACAAATCAGATTCGCTTATCTGAGTCACGATATGGTATACAATCTGAAGAAAAGTCAGTAATCCACTCTGGATTTCTTTGCTATATAATCACCCTTATACAATACACACTGTCCACGGTAGTTATACTTGAGAAGGAGACAAGAAAAAATGGTACTACCAATTGGCCCTCTCATGATTGAACACAGATTGATTGAACGAATGATAGCTGTGGTGGGTAAGGAACTAATTCGTGTAAAAAAAGACGGAACTGCAAATCCAAAATTCATTGATACTGCAACTGACTTCATTCATATCTATGCAGATCAGTGTCATCATGGGAAAGAGGAGAAGATTCTTTTTCGCGATTTGAAAAAGAAGGAACTCAAACCTGCTGATAAGAAAATCATGGAAGAGTTAATCCAAGAACATGTGCTAGCGAGAAAATTGACTAGGGAGCTTGTCAAAGCGAAGGAGGAGTATGAGACTGGCAGCAGCACAGCTCTTGCTACTATAATAAACATCATGCAGCAACTTGTCGATTTCTATCCGAAACACATCAAGAAAGAGGACAAGATCTTTTTCAAATCAGCAATGACTTACTTTGATAAAACTGAGAAAGATGCGATGCTAGAGGAAGAGTACGAATTTGATAAGAACTACATCCATGTGGTCTATAAGAACATCGTATCACAGGCCGAACAAGTATTCCAATAATATCAATACTCAATAAGAAAGAAGGTGTTACTGTAAATGGTGTCATTAGATGATTTTAACATGAAAGTTGACATTCCTATTGCTTGGGGAGACATGGACGCTTTCAACCATGTAAACAATATACGATTTTTCAGATACTTTGAAACTGCTCGTATCAAGTATTTTGAGAAAGCAGGATTCATTGAAACCATGGAGAAGAACTCGGTAGGTCCAATCCTAGCCAATATCTCTGCCAAATTCATTAAACCACTGTTTTATCCTGATACAGTGACTGTTGGTACTCGTGTGACCTCTATCGAACCAACCCAATTCATTATGGAATATATTATCGAGAGTAAATCCAAAGGGATTGCTGCTCTCGGCGAATCTAAAATCGTGGTGTATGATTACAAATCCTCAGAGAGAACAACACTTCCTGAAACTGTTAGAAACAAGATCAGAGAAATTGACTCTATCTAGCATCCGTCACACATCAATTGGATTTTGATTGAGTAAGAAAAGAAGTGGCGTCTCTGCAGGGACTTGAACCCCTGTTCTATGAACAGGGGATTCTTTTCTCGTTGAAATGGAATTCAATCATTGAAAGAGAAGTTTCACAACTCACTCACTTCGATTAAGGATCTAACTCAGTTTTCCTCCAAATACAGGGAACATACTAGCTTTTCCGTAGTCTTTGATTTGATCAATATTTTTCAAGAATTCCATATCTTCTTCAGAAATTACAAAATCCACTTCTGCATTGCTTTTCATATGCGCTGGATTTGCAGTTTTAGGTATAGGAAGAGTACCAAGCTGAAGAACATAACGAATAGATAATTGTGGCACTGAAACGCTATAGTTCTCAGCAATTTTCATGACATCTTGATTTTTCAATAGTTCTCCATGAGCGATTGGTGAGAAGGCCTCTACAAGAATGCCCTTTTCTTGAATATATTGAATGAAATCGTGTGGTGTGTTGGATATATGCACCAGAATCTGATTTACCATTGGTTTTACAGAGCAGGACTCCAAGATGTTATCGATGTCTGCTTTTTCAAAGTTTGAAAGACCAATGGCGCGAAGTTTTCCAGCGTCATAAGCTTCTTCAAGAGCTCTCCATGCTTCACGATTTCCTTCGAAGTAACGGTCTTCTTCATGGAATTTCATCCATGGTTTTGGGCTGTGGATGATCATCATATCAATATAATCAAGCCCCAATGTTTCAAGTGAGTTATCAATTGATGCAACAGCTTCTTCATACGACTTAACTTCTGCAGCAAGTTTTGTAGTCACAAACATATTCTCTCGTTTCACACCACATGTTCTAATTCCCTCTCCAACTCCGCTTTCATTCTGGTATGCCTGAGCTGTATCAATATGTCGATAACCAAGTTTTGCGGCATTCTTCACTGCCTGTACGACATCCTCATTACTGATGAACCAAGTTCCAAGACCTAGTTTTGGGATCTCAACCCCATTAGATAGAGTATACTTTTCTTCTAAGATCATATTCAATATCTCCTTTTCATTTTTCCACCTGCAAATTATCATATTCTTCGTCATTCACTTCTCCCAACCATTCTGCATCCC
>JBHLRT010000005.1:0-14843 GCA_048882305.1 Candidatus Thorarchaeota archaeon | reverse complement strand
TAGCTAATGAAGCAATTGCTCGAGGTGTTCTCGAAGCAGGTGTTCGTCTAGTAGCACTTTATCCTGGAACTCCAAGTAGCGAGATCGGGAACAACTTGACAGCTATGGCTCCGCACATTCCTAACTTTTACTTTGAATTCAGTACAAACGAGAAGGTAGCCTTGGAAGTGGCTGGTGCTGCTGCTATTGCGGGAGTGAGATCCATGATGGTCTGCAAAGGACCAGGTCTCAACGTCGCGGCTGACCCATTTTTTTCACTGGCATATATTGGTGTCAGAAAAGGAATGGTAATTGTTGTGGCTGATGATCCAAGTATGTGGAGTTCTCAAAATGAGAATGACAGTAGGTATTATGCACTAATGGGAAACATGCCAATGATGGAACCCGCAGATCCTATAGAAGCAAAATCAATGCTACTAGAGGCATACAAGTTTTCTGAGAAACTAGAGCTTCCAGTGCTTTTCCGTACAACCACTAGAGTGAATCACACACGAGCTCCTGTAAAATTCGGAAAGATTTCTCCACGTCCTGATAAGATTGAGTTTGAAAAAGAGCCATTTCGTTTTGTTCCAGTTCCATCTGTTGCACGTAAACGACATCCATGGCTTCTTGAACAGATAAAGAAAGCACGTGAACTATCTGAAAAGAGTCCACTGAACTTCACTGAAGGAGAAGGGGATTTAGGAATCATCACCTCAGGGGTATCATACAACTATGTGGTTGAAGCCTTATCAGCTATGGAAATCAACGCTGAGGTTCTAAAACTCGGAATTACTCATCCAATTCCTGAAAAGATGATCACCAATTTTCTAAGTCGTCACAAACAAGTGATGATTGTTGAGGAGCTAGAACCATTCCTTGAAACCCACGCAAGACGACTGGCTCATCTGAACAAAGTCGATGTTGAAATCCTAGGAAAAGAACAAGGTCTTTTCTCGCGCACATATGAATATAGTCCAAGAATTGTGATGGATGCATTGAAGGAGATTACTACATGTAATACACCTATTAACTGGGAAGAAATGGACAAAAAAGACAAAGAACTACCAGAATTACCCTCAAGACCTCCACTCCTATGTGCAGGTTGTCCACACAGAGCAACATACTATGCAATCAGGGCCGCCACCAGGGGGAAAGCAATCTACCCCTCTGACATTGGCTGTTATACTCTCAGCATTGCACCTCCGTTGGAAACGGCAGACATTTTGTTTGATATGGGATCATCGATTACTACTGCATGTGGTCTCGCCGAGGTTACAGACCAAGATATTGTTGCAACAATTGGCGATAGTACTTTCTTTGCTTCTGGTCTTCCAGGTATTGCCAATGCTGTATATAATCAACATAGAATCTGCTTGGTAATACTGGATAACCGAACAACAGCAATGACTGGTCATCAACCTCATCCTGGAACTGGACTCACAGGTATGCAAAAAAGAGTTCCACCTTTGGATATAGCGGAAGCTTGCCGTGGTCTTGGCGTGAAATATGTCAAAACTATTGAACCATTTGAATCAATGGCTAATCTAGTTGCTGAAGTACGTGAGATGGTCAAATGGACTCGAGAGAACCGCAGTCCTTCAGTTCTGGTTTCAATAGAACCGTGTGCCTTACTAACTGCAGCTGATCGTCAACGGACAGGTGAATTTCCACCAAAATACTATGTTGATCCAGAGATATGTAACGCATGCAAACGTTGTCTCAATCGTCTTTCATGTCCTGCAATGTATATGGATCCAGAAACAGAAAAAGCTGTCATTGATGAAACATTATGCAATCTCTGTGGGACTTGTGTATCGGTATGTCCTCAAGGTGCAATAAAACAGGAGGATGAGTAATTTGAGTGGTAATAACAGTAATACAATAAATGTGGCAATTACTGGTGTAGGAGGCCAAGGAGTTCTTACTCTTGCTGAGATATTAGCAAAAGCAGCTTTACATTGTGGTTTTAATGTTCGAGTTGGAGAGATTCATGGAATGGCCCAAAGGGGAGGCCATGTTGTTTGTACTGTACGAATTGGCAAAAATGCTAGAGGTCCAATTGTTGATCCGGGTTCAGCACATCTTCTTGTTGGTTTTGAACCAGTTGAAACTTTGAGGGAAATCAATCTGGTGAAACAAGATGGTTGTATTCTGATGAGCTCGCATGTTCAATATCCTGTTGAAGTTTCAATGGGTCAAGCTGAATACCCTAGTCATGACGAGATAATTGGAACTATGAAGAAATATACTGACAGGATAATCGAGTTTGATGCATTAGAGCTTGCCGAGAAAGCAGGAAGTTCTCGGTCACTCAATATGGTCATGCTAGGGGCAATAATAGGCACTGGATTGGTACCAATCTCTGAAAAAGCTGTCATTGATGTTGTTAGTGAGGCATTCCCAAAGAAGTTCGAGAAGATTAATACCGATGCTACAAAGTTAGGGTTTGAAATGTCAACAGCATGCAAAAACTAAGCATCTAATACTTGTATTACAATTATTCTAATAACTTGGCACCAGCAACGGCTACTTGACCAATTGAAACTCCTCCATCACCTGGTGGGACATTAACATGAATTAACGGCTTCAGGTCTTCTTTCTCCACATATTCAATTATCGCTTTCGTGACAATCCTATTGAGAGCAACCCCTCCAGAGAAACCGACATGATGTAACTGGTTTGCTTCAGCCACACTACATGCGATATGTGCTAGAGATTTTCCCAAATACCACTGCGCAGCATAAGCTATTTCATGTATACTGACACCTTTATTTTTCAAATCTAGGATTTGCATTAGTCCATCCGATGTATCAAGAATTAGTTTCTTTTCTACTTCCAAAAACTGAGGTTTGATTTCTAAATCAGTATCCATTGCTATAGCCTCGAGTTTCATTGGGCATTCTCCATCATAGGAATTTTCTGAGCTCACACCAAGAACCATAGCCACAGCATCAAGGAATCTTCCAGCACTTGTGCTACTCATTGCACCAATCTTGCTATTCAGCGAATCAATCAGAACATCCAATGTGGATGAGGTCATTCTTGTATCAGGACCAATAAGAGATGAATCAACTATATTCAGAAGTTCATCTTTGTCTACATAATCTTTCAAAATACCAACAACGGATCTTGAAGCGTATATCGCCGCAAGATCTCCTCCAGGATAATCTATACTCTTGATACCGCCTGTGTTTCTAAAGTCTTTCAAACCACCAAGAAGTATTTCTCCTCCCCAACCGCTGCCATCTTCGCCAAACCCATATCCATCTGCTGTAATACAAACAATACTCGTATCAGGTTGCAATCTGTGGTCTACAATCATTGATGCAAGATGTGCATGATGATGTTGAACACGAAAGAGAGGGATATCCTGGTCAACACTCATCTGTTCTGCAAACTCAGTGGTCAGAAACTCTGGATGGAGATCACATGCGATTCCATCAAGCTCGTGAATATCAAGAAGATGGAGAATATGTTCGATTGCATCACACAAAAAGTCTAGACTCTCAACTCGGTTTATGTCCCCAATATGTTGTGTTGGGTAGATATATCCCGCTTTCAAAATAGATGCTGTTACTTTCTCCTCAGGACCCACACCAATGGCTTTGACAGATTTCCATGAGTCCGTAAAGTGAAGTGGTTCTGGAACATATCCTCTTGCACGTCGTATGAAGACTGGTTTGTCATCGTCCACAAACTTGACTACAGAATCATCAGCTCTTTGATGGACTCTACGATTATGTATCAAACAGTAATCAACTATGTTTCTTAGTTCAGATACCACAGTATCAGGCTCTATATACATAGGTACACCAGTAGGATTTGCACTGGTCAATACAAAGGCTGGTTCATCTGTATATTGAAAGAGAAGATGATGAACTGGTGCATAAGGAAGCATAACACCAATAGTGTCGAGACCAGGTGCAATAGCATCCTGTACCTTTTCTGGTATTATTTCCGACTTGATGTTCTTCTGTAGAAGAACTATAGGTCTCCTCCAAGACGTCAGAAGTTTTTCTTCTATAGGATTAAGATATGCGAACTGTTTCAAAACTGAAACATCTTTGACCATTATTGCAAAAGGTCGTTGGGATCGTTTCTTTCTTTGACGAAGCTCTTCAATCGCCGTGGAGTCAGATGTCTTAGTTGCAATATGAGCTCCTGCAATTCCTTGAATCGCGACAATTTTGTCTTGTTCAAGAATCTGTGCAACTCGTCGAATTGGACTACTGTCCTCTATCTTATTTCCATTGGTATCAACTAATTTGTAAACAGGACCACATACTTCACAAGCTGTTGTTTGAGCATGATAACGACGGTCAACAGGGCTTGTATAACCTGTATTACAAGTATCACATAAGGGAAAGTCCACCATGGTCGTGTTTGGACGGTCATAAGGAAGATCAGTAATTGTTGAGAATCTGGGTCCACAGGATGCACATGAAGTAAATGGATAACGATACCACCTAGACTCAGGGTTTAGTAAATCAACAATGCAGGCATCGCAAATTGCAATATCAGGAGGCAATACAGGTATAGATTTCTCTGAGCGGACTATAGAAGATTCGTGTATCTCAAACTTGGTGAATGAGTCTGTGAAACTATACCAATCAACTTGTAACGAATCAATTCGCGAAATAGAGGGTGGGTTATTCTTAATGTTATCAACCAAGTCTTTGATATTGGACTCGCTTCCCTCTACAACAATCTCTACACCTGCATCACCGAGATTAAGAACAAATCCTTTGAGGGAGAGAGATTCCGCAACGTTGTATACAAATGGTCTAAATCCAACTCCTTGGACAATTCCTGTCACATGAATCTCTGCTCGTTTCTTCACTGAAACTGACATCCTTTTGTTTTCGTGACCATACTCGATATTAATTCGATGAAGTGACAAAAACAAGCGTTGTATTACAAGAAATACCAAATTCATTTCCAATCTTTATATGTCCTCTTAAGGTTTCTATATGAATAAGGGGTGAGCTGCTTTGACAAATCATAATGTACGGACACGATCATTAGTTCGAGAACCCGAGGCAACCCCTTCAATATTAGCTTCAATACCAGAGTGTCTTCGAGAGTCTCTCAAGGAGGCAATCAATACAAAAGGTAGAGGCAGAAAGTCTGTCCTGATTTCAAGTAACAATCTAACTAATAGATTCATTTTTTCAAGGTGGGGAATACGTCCTTCCCAACGTAGACGATACAAGAATCTCTTTGCTTCTGTAAGAAAACAATGTCGAGTAGTATTCCAGCACTTTCTTCTCAGGGGAAGAATCGAATGGACTGATGATTCTGAGAGACACATTTTTGGTGTTTACAAATTCGATGAGATCCGAGGAAATCTAATTCTTGGATTCGTGGTAATGACTCCTCAGTCTGAATGGACTCTTCCGAATAGATGACTGTTATCACACTAAAGTGAAAGCTAAATAAGGCTCAATTATCATTAATTGTATACAAAACTGTATCCGCTCACAATGACTTATAGCCAATGTTAGAAGAAGGCATTATAATGCTCTATTTCAAATTTTAAGAGTTTTAAGAGCCGATAGCAATGGTCATCAAAATTTACAATAATTGAGCTACAAAATGGTGAATTGACTTGAGTCCAAAAGAAACTAAGCGAGGCAAGGAAAAGGGAGCTTTGAAACAACTGACTTCAGGCGCGAAACAAGTCCTGAAAGAACCAATTTTGAAAAGACTCCAAGAGGGATCAGTATTGAGCGAAGCTCAAATGGAAACATTGCTAATTGACTTAGTTGTAGAAGATAGCTATGGAGCACATATTACATATGAAAACAAAGCAGCATACAAATCAAAACGAGGGACGCGTTCTCAAGGAGTTTCAAGAGGAGCATTCAACAGAACATTGAATCAAGCTCGTCGAAACATAACTCGTTGTCTAAACACAATGTTGCTTCTGGCATATCTAGGTCTTTTTGAACTGACAATATTTCGCCCTTTTGAAGAAGTTGCAGCAAGGATAGGTGACTATCGACGAATCCGTGATATTCTTGCCGGGAAGACAGAACTGACCACCGAGGAATTGGAAAGTGTAAGAGCCACTGAACGTATCATCATGTCAGCACTCGATGATCTTTCTGCGTCACTTGCATTGAAATCCGAGATATCCAAGAAAAAATCTGAATGATTGAAAAAAAGAAAACGGCTCGAGCGTGTCGCACCGGAGTATTCCGACGGATGAGCACAGTCCTTCTCCAGCACTCAAGCAACCATTAGGTCATCCTGGAGGTTTGTTTGAGGAGATAGAGATGACAATGACGAGCGCCTGAAACGTCGGAGAGGTGTGTTTCGTCGACGTCGGCATACTTGCCATTGTACAACACACTCATATTTTACATGGTAACAAAGATACATAGTTCTAATCTTAGAACGGCATTTTTCTCCTTTTTTCAAATGAAAATTGGCGCTTAATCTCCCAGATTGATACATGTAATACAATAAATACAATTAGAACAACCCACGAAACCTTAATCGCAATTTTAGAACCACCAGAAGCAATCGATACAATACTGTTGTGATGCTCTTTGAATGACGAAAATAGCCGTGATAGAATCTTCAAAGCAGTCAAGGCACGTATCAAAGAAGCTGATGAAGAAGAAAGAATACAGATGATAACCAATGCGATTGGAGACCGCCGATATAGAGACCTGGTTGATATCGTTGCAAGAATTGAAATGGAAGATAACTGGCCGACAGCACTTGAGTATCTGATCAAGGCCCAACATAACAAATACTCCTCACCCTTGACCATTGGTCAACACAAAACAAAATTGGAAGAGCTGAAGTTCAGAGAGATGATATTCGAGTTACTATCATGTCATGGGCTTGAGCCAGTTTCAATAGATACGACTGATCTTCTAAGAAGTGTAAACGGTGAATCATCTCTTATTGATGCTTCACATGTTCTTGTTACTAAATTGGAGCAAATGGCGACGAATCAAATCAAGAATAACGATACACTATTCTTTGACTTTTCAGAGAATGTTTCTGTTTCTCAAGACACAGTTGAGCTACTGAACCAAACTAGAATTGACAATATCAATAGGATCTCCGTAGAACAAAATGAATCCATGCTCGATATCACTTCTCTTTGGTTCAGTGAGTTTGGCAGACTTGCACTTACATCTCTAGGAATAAAAGGCAATATCATAGATTCAGACACATTTGATAGTGTATTATCAGTATTACAAGTATCATCCTCCATAAGAACAAAGATTGTCAATACAACATCATTCAAAGACCAGAAGAAGAGTACGTTGACCTACCCAACAAATTCCACTTATAGAAGTCTGCATTCTCATCTTATTCATCATGAGGTAGATGATCTAAAACTGTTGGCAAGCAGACATTCAATACCTTTACTAAATGTCCTTCTTGATGAAGCACTTTCCAAGTATGATGATTCATCATCCACAGCAGGATACAAGGAGATACTCGATTACATCAATGTACACATCTCGGTTCGAGATATAGAATCTCTACTTGTACTAGAGAAATCGTTTCGAAATAAGAACACACGCATCGCGACGACAGCAATCCTAGCGATGGGGAACTTCTACAATGAGTCTTCAATAACTGCATTAGTGGATTTATTCTGTGATACAAAAGATGACAACACAATGAAGACAATCATAAAATCCATTGAGAACATCTATGCAAAAACTCCAGAGGCTGATTATGTCATATCCAAATCATTAGAATCTGATTGCAGAAATCATGGGAGATTGAAGAAGCTATACAGACGTTTAAGCAAAGAGAAGCCAATGTATTACAATTAGTACAACAAATACTTGCTTTGACGACAGACATAAATCGTATTCAACTCTCGCGTGGAACTATGAAGGATTCTGAGACCGAGTTGGTCGAGAGCATAGATCCATTCTTCAATCCCAGAAAGGTTGCTCTTGTTGGTGCATCTACAGATTATCGGAAGCTTGGAAATTCGATATTGATGAATCTACTAGCATCTGAAATTGAAGTGTTTCCGATAACCCGTAGCAGAGACCGTGTATTAGGTGTCCAAGCATATGCAAGTCTGAGTGACTTACCAGAACCCGTTGACCTAGTCATTGTGGCCGTTGCTGCCAAATACTGTGCTTCACTTATGCCTGAGATTCGAAAAGCTGGTGCAAGAAATGCAGTAGTAATTTCTGGTGGATTTAGTGAAGCAGGTCCCGAAGGAGCAGAACTAGAAAAGGCATTGGTGAAATCCGCAAAAGATGCAGGGGTTCGGGTACTCGGTCCAAACTGTGTTGGAGTTTCCAACACTCGTTTGTTCAATGGTACATTTACAATGATGCCTGAAAGAGGAAACATTGCATTTGTTTCGCAGAGTGGAGCTCTTGGTGGAATGATAATATACACAACCAGAGCTAAGAGAATTGGAATGAGTAAGTTTGCTAGCATTGGAAACTCAGCTGATGTAGGATTTGTTGAAATTCTCAACTATTTCAGAGAGGATTCAAAATCATCAGTTATTGCGGCTTATGTTGAAGGCGTTGATGAAGGTCGAGCTCTCTTTGAGTCTTTAAGCAAGGCAGCTAAAGTAAAACCTGTAGTCCTGTTGAAAGGAGGAAGGAGTGAGGTAGGAGCTCGTGCCACCCAGTCTCATACTGGATCTCTGGCCGGTGCAACAAAAGTGTTTGATGGAATGATACGTCAAGCTGGTTGTGTGACTGCTCCCACCCTTGACACATTATTCGAAATTTGCAAACTCTTTGACTATCAACCAATGCCAAAAGGGAATCGTATTGGTATTATTAGTAATACAGGTGGTGCAGGAGTTCTTGCCACTGATTCTGCATCTGAGTTCAACCTTGAAATGGCTAATATTTCCGAGGAAACGAAAAAAGAACTCAGGCAGGTTCTTCCACCAATGGCTTCAACTAATAATCCAATTGATGTTGTGGCAAGTGGAGGAAGAAGAGAGTATAGGATAGCAACTGAGCTCTTGTTGAAAGATACCAAAGTCGACATACTCCTCGTGATATGTGCAGTTCCAACATTTGCAGGAATGACACAGACTGAACATGCAGCAGGTACCTTGGAAGGTATTCGTTCAGCTTCAATAGAAAAACCAGTTGTAGGAGTATGGCTAGCAGGAGATGTTGGTAAACCAGGGAAAGACCTACTTGAGATGAACAAGATTCCTTGTTATGACGATCCCTCACAAGCAATACTCTGTATTTCACGAGTAGCTGAATATGCAGAAATGCATCGTTCTCACTGATTTTCGTTAGATGTGTCCTAATACTGGTATTACAACTACTAAACAGACTAGGACTCGAGATATTCCTCGGCTATCTGTGGAAATTCCTGTGCAACAGCTTCACGGAGCTGTTTCTCTACCCACATACTCAGATTGATTGCCTTAGATTTTCTGATTGCTTTAAGACAAGCTCTGAGATCTGTCGGAATAGAGAAGGAAACGATTGGACTCTTACGTTCTTTGTTTGGAACTGAAGATAGAATCTCAAACTGCTTTTCAACTGGCTGAGTTTCCCTAGTTGTTACTCTTGGTTTTTCCTCTCCATCTTCTTTCTCTGCTTCTTTTCTATACTTTCCAAGTAGACTCACTTCATTGTACCTCCTTGAGTAACGTCGCATATGCTTCAGAAACAAGTTCAGCAATATCCTTAGTCACTTCTGGATTTCCAGAATTTCTGAGATTTTCAGCTGCAACTTGTTGACATCCACGTGCCAACATTCGTATATCACGTGGATTTCCTTTTGCTGCCGAGTTGATGACTCTCACTGCATCATCAGAAAAGGGATAGATATTGAAATCCTCAGGATTGAATCTATCAATACGTCCCTGTGCATAGGCAATCCTACGACCTATGAACTCCTTTGCCTTTGCATCATTCAATGGGGGAACATCAAGAGGTTCAGTACGATCTGCAATCTGGGGTAAGAAAGAGAGCATCGCATTCCAGTAAATCATGGTCCCGGACATTACCAAAGTAAATATTGGTTCATCAAGGGCTCCTGTATATGCATCTATCATTTCCTCAGTAGGCAAATCAGCAAGAAACCTCAACTTGTGAAATGCAGCTTCTTGATTATCTGCAACATCTTCTATGAACAGAGCAGTACGACTCTTTTCCTCTAGATATCTTCGGAGACTTTCCTTTGCAACGGCGTCAATAATCTGGCTAGACTCCCATGACCTCCGATATTTAATTCTAAGAGAATCTGCTATAGCAGAAGCCATTTGCTTCTCATAAAGGCCTGTCATCCCAACGTAACCAGTGATGAACTTATTTCCCCTACGGTCTGCCAAGGTAGGTAGGTCTCTTAACGCTAACAACATCAATGTGCTTTTACCAGAACCTACTGGTCCCCGAATAAAGACATGACGTTCATTTGTGATAATCAAGTCAACAATGGAATCCAAAAAATCACTGTCTTCTATGTACAAGCGACTGTCTGGCATCTTGAAGCCACGAAAGGGTGAGAATCTTGCACCAATCTTTTCTTCCCAAGCTCGAAGAACTTCTTTTCGAGTATTGAAATGACGGATTAATGCACTCTCATGAATTGCAATTGTCATTATGTGGACCTCTAAAGATGTCGTATCACAAGTACTTCTTGTAATACAATTTTCAAACAATGGTTCTAGATATAAAATGTGTGGTAAATTTCGTCATTAGACGCAACCTTTTTGAAGAGAACGAACTGGCTGAGAGCTAATATCAAGCTTCAATCAAAAACCATCATAGGAGTTAGCTGGAATGGATGTTGATCGAATAAAACATATCATGAATTCGTTAATGATTCTCTCGTTCCTCATTTTTGGTGCTCTTTCAGGAATTGTTCTACTAACAGATGTTCCTTTAAACAATGCATCCGTTTCACTGCCCTTTGCATTCCTCTATATCTCTACAGCAACTTTTGTAATAACTGCTCAAATCAACGAACGTCCAAAAATGATTCAAAAATACCTTCGTGACTGGCTGATTATTTGTTTCATTGGAATAGTCATCAGTGCATTGGCTTTCACATTCTCCTGATACTAATCACAAGAGTTTAGAACCACAATGATATACCTCACGCTACTCTACTCTCAATTGAAGTGACCACCATGAGTAAGATTCTGCCTGGTACAAAGACTACTCGCATGGAACTGCTCGCTCTTAAGAATCGGATGAGACTAGCAGAACGAGGGCACGATCTCCTTCGTGAAAAACGAGATTCCCTCATAATGGAATTCTTCAACGCCATTGCAGAAATCAAAGAAGCTCGAGAAAAAGTTGACAAAGCACTCTCGGAGGCATTTTCAGCTCTTACTCAAGCAAAAATGGTAATGGGCCCTGCAAGAGTTGTTGAATTTGCTTACTCCAGTAGATTCGAAGCAAATCTTAGTATTTCAACAAGATCAATGATGGGAGTCAGAGTTCCAGTTCTCTCAGTTGAACAGCATACCCCCGAACTGCCTTATTCCCTCTCAGACTCAAGCGCTAAATTTGATGTCATGAGTGAGAAATTCAAAGAAGCATTGAATGCTATAGTACGACTAGCAGAAATTGAATCAACCGTGAAACGTCTTGCATTAGAGATTGAACGTACGAAACGTCGGGTATCAGCACTTGAAACTGTGGTAATTCCTCGACTTGATGCAACAGCACGTTTTGTCAAACTTGCACTTGAAGAGCGTGAACGTGAAGATTTCGTTAGACTGAAGATGGTTCGTGATTGGATTACCCAAGAAGAAGGATAATCAACGAGTATTATTTGTAATACAGTATATCACCGTCTAAGCTTGAGGATTGCATCTGCTAAATCACCGCCAGTTTCCTCTAGAGCTTGTTTTGCTACCTGAATATCGACACCTGTCTGACTAGCGACTAATGCGGCATCTTCCATTGGTATTTCGATTTTCTTTTCAGGCTCAACTATTTGAGTGTCTTCTTTTGTGGCTTCAGTTTTTCCAGAGAGACCTCTCTCGTTCTTGGTTCCTACTACTTGATATGATTCAGTGCCAGCTTGTTTAATCATAGTAAGCTGAACATTAGAGATGACCCACTCTTTATCTGCAAATCGGATTATCACCTCTTTCACACCATCGATTTCTTTTTGTTCAATACCCATTTTCTTCATCATTCGCGCCATTTGTTTAGGTGACATTCCTCGAAATCCCATAGGATCAATCTCCAGTTTTAAATCAAAAGCGAGGGTTACATTTCTCACTCAGGTTACACATCGCTGGAATTGCAATGGATAAAACGATTACGCTTCGGAAGTTACACTGATATCAAACACATAATGTCCCATACCTGGTGAATAGTTCTTTACAAGGTTTACATCAGTTGTAGAAGTATATCCATTTGCTCTACATATTTCCTCAATTTCATTCTTGATTTCATCTATACTCTGTTTAGGCGTGTTCATATGCATATGAATTACACCTCCACTCTCCACCAAGGTTTCAAGAGCAAATGGAAGATAGTCAATTGTATTGTGTAGATAACCCATGACTACCCTGTTCGCTAAACCTTTTGGATGAACTTCACGGCAATCTCCTAATATAGGTGTCACTTTGTTTTCCAAATTATTCAATTTGATATTCTCAAGTAAGAAGTGATATGCCTCAGGATTGATTTCTATTGCAATCACTTTTACATTTGATTCATATGCAATATGAAGTGCAAACTGACCAACGCATGAAAACATGTCTACAATTACTTCATCATTCTTGACAATTCTTCCTAAACGTAATCGTTCTTTTCGATTACCTCCAGAAAATGTCAGACGAAGAGGATCTACTCGAAATTTAACACCATTCTCTACTAGTGTAGTACTTGTATTACTATTTCCTGCGACTAATACATACGATGGTAGTCTCATAGTTCCCTCTGTTGGTCCAGTTCTTACAGCTACAGACAGTATTCGTTGATCATACTGCAGAGTTTTCTCACCTATTAACTGCGCATATTTCATTGTTTCAATATTCAGATGTACTAGGGCAACATGTCCTACGAGATGAAAACCTGAAGGTAATAGAACATCGCTAGAAACAACTTCGCTTAATTCATTCTTGAGGAAATCCCTGTATCTCATTGCAATTCACTAACGCTAGACCTGTCTAGCAGTAAATATTGCTCGGAGCACGGTCTCCGGCCGCACGTTCCTGAACCTTTGAAATAGCTTTACGGAAATCATCTTGAGTAACACATGTTCTACTATCGCGAATCGCAAACATTCCTGCCTCGGTACATATCGTCTTAATATCTGCACCAGTTCTGCCTTGAGTCGCAGAGAGTAATTGATTAAAATCAACCTTGGTGTCAATATTCATTCCACGGATATGAATCTTGAAAATCTCCTTTCTACTTGCATCATCAGGTAATGGGAATTCGATGATTCTATCAAAACGACCTGGTCTCAGAAGTGCTGGGTCTAAAATGTCCGGACGATTTGTTGCACCCAGAACAGCAACTTGTCCTCGATTCTCAAAACCATCCAGCTCGCTAAGTAGCTGCATCAATGTTCGTTGGACTTCTCTATCACCAGAGGTTGCGATATCGAGTCTGTGAGAACCTACTGCATCAAGCTCGTCAACAAAAATGATTGCGGGTGATTTTTCCTTTGCCAGCATGAAGATTTCTCGAACCAATCGGGCACCTTCACCTATGAATTTCTGAACAAGTTCTGAACCAATTACACGAATAAAAGTAGCATGAGTTTCATGCGCTACTGCTCGAGCACACAGGGTCTTACCAGTTCCAGGTTTTCCTGTAAGCAGAACACCCTTCGGTGGTTCAATACCCACTTCTTCGAACAACTCAGGTTTCAACAATGGAAGTTCCACAGTTTCCCTAATTTCTCGGAGTTGATCTTGAAGTCCTCCAATATCTTGATACGATACATTAGGAGCCTCTTCAATCTCCATGGCACGAATTATTGGGTCTCTTGATGGAGGAAGTTCTTGGGTAACTGCAAATGATCTTTGATTCAATGCCACTAGAGCTCCAGGTTGTAGCTTATCTTTAGCAATTGATGATGCTACATGAACCACAAAATTCGGACCAGTTGAGCTCTTGACTATAGCTCTGCCATCTTCCAGCATCTCTGTGATTGTAGCAGTAATGAGAGGTGATTGTCTTAGTTTTTCCAGTTCTGTTCTCAGAGTCTGAGTTTCCTTCTCAAGCCTACTACGTTCAGCTTGAAGTATTTGTTTCTCTGTTTCCAAAGCTCTGAGTCTACGTTCTAGATGCCTAGTGTAACTTTGTGAGTAAGTCGAATCATCGACACTGGCTTCGTCTTTTGCATCTGCGGTCCCTGGCAATAGATGGCACCTCAGACACTCATCAGATGAAAATGTTTTAAGGATTGCTTTGAGGGAGCCAATCTTTGTCGATTGTAGTTTACCGTCAATACAATGATCACCTATGAACATGTATACTCGATAATCTTTATCAACACACCCCGATTCTCTATCTAATAGAGGGAATCCGTATTGTCTAGCTGTGAATTATGTGGCAGAAATATGAAGGGTCGAGGCCGTAATGTGACTATCGAAGGAGCTTCGATGTTAGTCTGTCCGCAATGTGCTGCCAGATTCGGTGGTCAGTCATCTTCTACAGAATCTCAATCATCATCTCCTAGACCGCGACCATCTTGGGTTGGAGGTCCTGAACGACCAACACATCCTCAACCTAAGCGAATTTCCGCACCCATATCTAAACCCAAAACTGGAGTTCGAATTGATGATATGGAGTTGAAAGAGGACTATGCAAAAGCAATTCGTGTAGCCAGACAAAAGAAGAAGCTATCCCAGGAGGAGCTAGCTCAGAAAATTGGAGAAAGGATCTCAACCCTGCAATCAATAG
>JBHLRT010000004.1:3332-15285 GCA_048882305.1 Candidatus Thorarchaeota archaeon | reverse complement strand
TATCTAATTTCCGATGTGCGCCTGAAGAGATTATTATAATTCATTTTCTAAACAGGAGGAGAAGTCCACCTAGTAGTATCATGAATCCAGCAAGTGTATCAAGTCTCATCATCCATGCAATAGGATCAATTGTGATGTGGCCATATGAAACAACAACTATTGCAATGAACCCAAACAAAGCTAGGAGAGCTCCAGACTTCGAAACCTTCCAAGAGATAAATCCACATGCATCAAATGCAAGCGCAACAATCACTAGCAAAACTATGCCGAGGAGGATTTCTATCAACCCGTTTGGGTCACCAGGACCAGGTCCGGTCATTGCATAGTATATTCGTTGAATAGCATACACAAGAAGAACAAGCCCGCCCAAGACAGTATAGCCCTGTGCGGCGCCTTCAGCTTTGCAACCCAATTTCTAAACCTCTACGAAAGCCTTTGTCTGATGGATATTCAAGCCGGGTATATAACTATCATGCGTCAGACCGAGGTAATACATACACCTGTATTGCTCTGAAGACATGACCATATGACATCTAATCAGTACTCTGAGAGGTGGCAGACACGAGATATTCTAGCTACGATGGGAAGGACAGTGAACGACCTGTTCGACTTGACAAGACTGAAGGACATATTATCATTGAAGGACGGGCGTATCCTGCTCGTGAGATTGTAGAAGCTTTAGCACAGAGCGGATATTCTGAGATTAGGTCCGATGGTGATGCCATTGTTTTGGGAAACAGACGTATCACTCCAATTTTCAAGTCTCGACAGGATAGAGCTATGGCATCTTTATGTCACGGTAGTCTTGCTTATTGTTGCCCGCTCTCAAAGAGATGTGCTGAACGTGACCGCGCCTTGGAAATTCTTGGTCTTACATTGGATGAATATGAGCAGCTAAAAGGGGATGCTCACATCAGGTTTGTTGAAACTGCAAGAGGTCTAACAAATCTTGATCCTAGCTGGCAAAGACATGCTCCGAGAGAAAGAATGGCAAACAGACCTGCAACAGATCCCGGATATGGAACCGACGATTACAGGCAGGACTTTGAATCACTTGATCAAACTATGCAGTCCATAAGTTCACAATACAATGACCGTTCAGGACCATGGCGTGAGGAACGGTCAGATTCAAGACAACCTACAGAAACTTACAGGTACCAAGGCGACAGCAGAGTTTTCGGGGACTCGGAACGAAAAGTATGTAATAACCAACCAGATGAGTCAATTGAGGGGATAGGATCGTTATTCTCTCAGGGGGAACTCAGTCCATTCACAGATGAGTCAAGGGTTGAGAACGATGGATATAGTTTCTGTTTCTCTTGCGGAAGGAGTATCCGGGCAGATAACAGAGTATGTCCTTACTGCAGCGCAAGACAGTGAGTCCTAGTAATTTCCAATTGCACTTTCACGCCTTCGAGAGTAATCGGAGGGATAGTGGAAAGTGCTTACAACACGGTCAATTCCTACATCTTTGCCCAAAGATTTCAACTCTTGGAGTTGTTCAATGGTAGTAACGCCCCAACGGAACAATGATGCTCTACCACCTCTTCTAGTGAATTCATTTACAAAGTAGAGGGATTCAACAAGTTCGCTATATTCAGGACTTCCCTTTGTTGGCAGGTCGGGAGACCATGGAAACAGATTGATCAATACATTCTTTGTTATTTCACCAATTCTCGAATAATCATAACCGTACTCATTTCGTGCCCCTTCTGCCAAACCAGTTTCGGGATCGAGAAGCACCTCAACAGAGAGCCTTAATGGTTGTTCTCGACCTGTGACTTCATCAGACTCTGTGGCTGCTTTTTGGAGATATTGAAGACCTTCATGTACCTTATCACTGCGGAATTGGTGCCATTTCTCATGGGCTTCAGAGTTTTCTTGAAGATAGGAATAGCTTAGTCGGTCGGGCTCCTGATCAACCAATGGAGCAAATTCAGCCCTACAACGCTCACAGAAACAGAAATGATCCCTAATGAAGCCTGTTCCAAAGAGAAGTATCTCATTGATTGGGTAGGAGCCAATCTCTTTGACAATCTCTGCACCATACTCCCAGAACTCTTTTCGATTTGGGCATATCTGATGCTCCATCTTGACGTTTTTGTCATTCATGGTCTGATACTTCGGGTCCTTAGCAAACCAACCATCGGTATAGAAATCCATTCCCACTACACCATAAATACCAAGAGCATCGTTCAATTGCACCCATTCAGCGAAGAAATCAGTGTGCTCTTCTCTTACAGGTGCTGTTTTGCTGGGAAACAATGCGTAACCATCTGGACCCTTTCCTACGATTCCGACATCTTCCATGTAAGAGGCATAGGTTGAAATGAAATCCTTAGCAGACATCTCAATGTCTTCAGGTTTGAACATAATGAGCAACTTCTGCATGAAGAATTCGCGATAATTTAGCTTCATGTACTTTATACCCCGTCGAAATCGGTGTAAAGAGGTCTCTCGGTCAGCTTGCGTGTACCATGTCACCGCTATAAGAATTTCTTATTCAGACCCTTCCCCAATTCTCCAATCAGAAGAACTGGTCGAGAGTGGTGAAACCAAGAAACTCGTCAAAGTCGAGACCAACTGAATCGAGAACCTGTTCGAACACGCTTCTCAAGATATCAATGTACGCGTCCTTATCAATCCAGTAGCTTGTATCCTTTGCGAGCTCAACAGGCAAAACTGTGTCTTGTCCCTTGGTCTTAATGTATGCCACAATTGTCCCAGGTAGAGCTTTTGTTGGATCTTGTGTTTTTTCAACTAGCATCCTTGCAGCTCTGACATGAGGAATATCAGTATCATACGAATGTAGTGGTTTTGTCATCTGAATTCTAAAAGCTAGGTCTTCAGGACTGTAAGGCTCTGTTTTTTCCTCCAACCTATCAATCACAGTGTTCACTATTTCACGAATCTCTTCCTTTGCAACCTCAAAGCCTTCGGGATTATCAACTCTGCTGAGGACTTCCAACATTTTCCGAAATGCTTCTTGAGCAAAGTCAGGCGTGTTTCGCTTCTTTCCACTAAGACCCTTGACCTCAACCTTGCCGTCAGTATAGACACCTATGTAGTTCTTCTTGCGATCTGATAGGGCCACATACTTGTAGGTTTTCTCAACTTCGAGATCAATGCCTAAATCTGAACGAGACCAATTTACCAACTCATCTTGTTGTTCCTTAGTAGGATTGTCAAGGAAGACAGAGTCTGTATCTCCATAAAGAACTCGAATCCCCATGGACTCGGCTTTCTTCTTTGTCCTGATAATAGCATCACGACCATAAGCAGTGACACTCTCAGCTGCAGGCATACAAAAGAGCTCGAAGTGTTGAGCACCAGTAACCCCATAAGACGCGTTGACGAACACCTTGAGTGCCTTTTCGACAACAGAATACCAATTGCGAGTTTTCTCGTCAATTGATTTGTCCTTAGCCTTAGGTTTGAACCATTTCACTCGCGTGTCTCTAAAGAAGCCAATAGTTTGACTAATCATACCTCGCTTTAGTGTGCAAGTCCAGTGTCCAGTTTCTGGTACCTGATTTTCCGTACTGTTTTTGCACACTTCATGCGGACAATCTACAGTTTCATAACTAATGTTATGCGTCTTCATAATGGTTGGATATAGACTAGCAAAGTCAAGCACTGTAGCATTAAAATGCACACCAGCAACAGGCTCGATTACAATGGCACCTTTGAAGCCTTTTCCTTCAATAATCGCTTCAACCTGTGCATCAGCTGTCTTCATGGTGTCTATATCAACACGCCGAGGAATCAGATATTCATGTGAGCGATGTTCTTGTCTGAACAAAGATTGAATCCATGAGGAGATATAGAAACGGGTCACATCGTCCATAGACATTCGAGAGATACGCATTAATAGAACAATCAGACGCATCAAAAGGTTGTCTTCAAACTGTGTGAATCGAAGGACCAGATTCGCATCTCGCCAGCAATAGTGGGCAAGCTCAAAATAAGACAACTCAGAAATATTGTCACTCAACTCTAATTTTCCTTCCCCAAGTAAGCCCTGAGATATTGTTTCTAGATTCTCTCGCTGGTAAGCTCCTGAGAGAGCATAGATTTTGATAGATGGATTAGTGAAGAACTTGTACATATCCACATGGACGCCATGCATCAGATTGGCTCTTTCTCGTCTCGGGTCCTGATTCCCTCTCAGTATTATCGGGCAATTGTTCATGTCAATCCTCAGGCGCTTTGCACGGTTATAGAGATACTTTAAATCAAATGTATCGCCTACAAATGTAAGGACAATTGGGTATTGGTCCATTATCTTGAATGCCTCTCCTAACATCTCACCTTCTTCTTCGAAATATACTATCTCCAGCCCTTTTGGAAAGTCTTTACTCTTTGTACCCTCAGAGTAGCCTTTGCGTTTTAAGACAAAACATTTGTTGAATCCTTCATTATCGGACAAACCAATCGCAGTTACAGGATTCTCGGCAGTGCGAGCATCAGGAACGCGATTCACAATCGGGCTATAGACCTCAATATCCAAACCTAATCGCCTAATTTCAGGAACTTCAGTAAAGAACATCGGAGAATACTCTGTGATGATTGATTCGAGACCCTCTTCATCCTGTATTGTTTTCTTAAACTCCTCAAGCGTCTTAGAATCAACATCTGGCAGACAAGGATTAAGATTGCCATCTTCTATCTTGTACATCAAGCCAGGAACTAGTTTACTGTCATAAGTATAGCATAATTGATAGCGGATTGCAGCCTCCCAAGCATGACTCATCTTTATTTTCTTAGAAGGGTCAACTGGGTCACTTACATTTTCAACTAATATTTCTCTAATCGAATCTGAGCTACCACCAATTGCTAGTGGATTATCACCAATCACCTTTGTCATCTTAACTGGTTGGTCTTTCAACAAGTCATGGAGCTCAACTGTTTCTGCCCGTAGAAATCCCTTCTTGTTCTTGGCAGCGGATTCAACAACTTGTTGTGGCCAGTCAGTATAACAGTAAGGCTTGTGGCCTGTGTTGTCAAACCAGAAGTAGACTTTCTTATCGTTGGGGTTATAGAGTCGAGCCATCGCTTTATTGTGTGGACCAGAATAGTCTATGGACAAAAGAAAAGAGGGCGATAAGCTTGCAGGTGTTTCACCGCCTCCGACTGAAATATCCAAAGAGGATTCTTCTTCCTCCTCTTCATCCTCATCAGAATCTTCTTGAGGATTTCCAAGTGTATCTTGCTGTTTGTTGCGTTTGTTTGATGACTTGGTAATGACTTCAGATGGCGGATCTTCGATGGTTTTCTCTGCTTCTTCTGACCCTGAGAAGAAATCCTCTAGAGAAGATTGACTCTCATCTGTTGGTTGTTCATCCTTGGTCAATACCATTCACAGCTTATGTGAACTGCTTATCCCTGATAAGCACTTCCCATTATGCGAGTCCTTCATTAGAACGATTGACACTCTGATTTAGTATGGTGCGCTCAATTCAAACTGAAATCAAGCGAGTGATATTCGCAAGAATGGAACCAGGAGAAGATGTCCTCGGATCTATCGAGGAAGTTGCCAAGACGCACAAAGTCAAGTCAGGCCAATTGAGTCTAATCGGTGCGGTTTCAAAGGCACATCTTGGGTATTTCCATAGAGAAGCTTCAGAGTACAGGGACTTCTCGGTAGACAAAGATGTTGAAGTTGTGTCATGCATTGGAGACATTTCGATGCATGATGGAAATCTAGTTGTGCATGCACACATGATTGTAGCAGACGAGGACGGAAAATGTTGGGGAGGTCACTTACTATCAGGGTGTGAAGTTTCTGTGACCATTGAACTGGTACTAATCGAAACTGAGATTGCATTAATCAGAAAACGAGATGACTTTACAGGGTTGAATCTACTTCATATCAATTAAGTGGATTCTCGTATCTTCTTAGCTATTTGATCGAGGTGGTCTCTTGGAGCCATCGTGTTTCTGTAATCAGGTGGAAACTTGAAACCAAATGGTGAGCTTTTACTGCGAGGTATTGCATGAAAATGAAGATGGGGCACATCCTGTCCTGCACCTTCACCATTTGCAACAATGTTGAGAACTCCTTCTGCGCCTGTAGCTCGATGCACTCTCCTAGTTAAATCTGCAAGATTTTTGGCTAAATACGCAAGGAGATCAGGGTCCACATCAAACATGTTCTCATAGTGTTTCTTTGGAATCAATAAGCAGTGACCCTCTGCAACAGGAAAGACATCCATGAATGCTATACTATGTTCGTCCTCGAAAATCACTGATGCTGGCATCTCTCCGCGAACAATCTTACAGAAAATACAATCTTCCTCGCTCATACCAGTTTTATTGGTACCACAAGGTGATAAAACATTCGAATAATATAGACCATCTACGGAAGTACTATTAGTGCATCCGTCATGCTTTGATTACAAACCAGCAACAATGGTGTATCCACTTGAGCGGCAGGAGAAAGAAAATCCTCTTTGATCAAACACAGAATGAACGGGGTAGATTAGAGAGCACCTATTCCGAACTTGGTCAACTTCTACGGGACAATGATTTTGATGTAGAAGCTTATACTGATTTCATGATTCTAGGAAAGAACATCAAGGATGCAGAGGTCATGGTTTTCGGTTGCCCTAACAGTTCGAAAATCAGACCAGCTGAAATTGATGTCCTACAAAAATTCGTGAAGAATGGTGGAGGACTGATGCTTTTATCACTCTCAGGTGGGGACCGGGGACTCATGAACAATATGTCAAAGATTTCAGGAGAATTCGGAATCATATTTGAAAATACAGCTGTGAAAGATGAACGAAATAATGCAGGGCTACCAACTATGCCTATTATATCTGATATACTAGCTCACCCGGTTACTGAAGATGTTTCTGACCTCCTAATACCATCAGCATGTAGTCTTAAGGTGACTGGAAATGCAACTGCTGTAGCTACAACCTCAGACACTGCGGATCCAGGAAAGGCTGCTGTTATTGCTATTGCAGAGATTGGAAAAGGCCGGGTTATGTGCATTGGTAGCTATGAGGTCTTTAGGAGAGGAGGAGGACTCAAACACAAGGGAAATTCCATTTTCGCTCTAAACGCATTTAGATGGCTTGGCGGAGACATCCAAATGGCCAAACCCAGTGCAATAGCAAAGGAACAAGAGAGGAAAACAAAGGACAAGGAAGCTCCTGATGAAGAATCAGTGGTGTCGCAAGAGGTTGAAAACACTTTGAAGAGACTGGTCAATGCAGTGTTCGATCTTCAGAAAGACATCTCAAAAGTGAAGGACCAAGTATCTAACGTGGATAGGAATATCGAAATGTTGAGAGACCAGTTCCAAGATTTTGCTGAAAAGACACAGCAGCAATTCGGAATAATGATACCAGCTAAGCAGTTCAAAACTGCAGATGAGAGCAAGATGGCATCGATAGAGTCAGACCTTAAAGCACTCAAGAAGGAAATGAAGTCGGTAGAAGATCTGAGGAAGCATATTGAGAAGAGACACGAATCTGGAGCTATGCCCGATGATGCGTACACTGAGCAAGTCGCAAAGTTGGATGCTCAAATCAAGAGTTTGATGCAGAAAATAGACACAAAGGAAAAAGAGATAGAAAATCTCTCTGAGAAATGATACTCAATGCAGGAGTATTAAGAGATTGAAGTGCTCCTGTCGTAATAATGTAAACAGACTAGGGTGAGATGGGCACATACTGCACAAAGTGTAATGTATCCAAGAAGTACTAGTGTGTAGCTTGCCAATGAAAACCACAAGAAAATGCCGGAGATAAGTGCTACAAGAATGAGCATGTCTGTCAGTAACCGCGTTCCTATTCCTTGCTTCACGAGAAATGATCCAGCCCAAATTGACATGAAGACGCTGAAGATGACAATTAGTATCCTTACAGGTGTGAGTTCAACAGGAAAACTCAGGAAATAACTCCGGATTCCGAAAATCCAGAGTAATGCCAAAGCAACCTGAGTGAATTCTCTTATACTCTTATTTAGATGGATGAATCGTAGCTTAGTGTTCAAGGGCATACTTAGTGCGACTGCAAGTATCTGAAAACCAAGTATGAATGCAGAGCTGAAGAGAAGTATATTTTCTAATCCGCTAACTAAATCGACACTTATCGTCATCCGAGTAATCCAACCCCCAAGGACAAGGAGGGATAGCCCAAGTCCAAGAAAAGTAATCTGTATGATTTGGTTAGCAATTCGACGTTTCCGCGAAACATCAACCAATCTTTCTTCGACCACAAGAGGCATGGTTGAGATTCCAGTTATGTTCTGTATAAACGGCTTGACGTACTTGAAGGGGAGTTTAGCCAGGTGATACAACTTGTCTAGAAGGGGAGAAAATACGTAGCCTATGAAAATCAGTAGAACATATGCGAGGTAAATATTCCGATCAGGTATCAGTATCATTAGAGTTAGAGCGATTGGAATCAATGCCATTGATGTTGAGAAAGGAACATGTTCCCATTCTTTACGAATCATCTTGGCAGAGGAGAATATCGAGAAGAAAGGCATGAGCGCGACAAAATAATATTTGAAAACACCTCTTGGACCAAGCAAATTGACTAATAGCATCATGAGAAGTGAAAGGAACAATATACGTCGTAGATAGAGCTTCTCTTCACCAATGTACCGATCCTCAAGAACCATCAGTCCAGCACAGAGAATCACGGAAAATGCGAGAGGGCCTCCTGTTAGAATGAGTGTATCAAGGTTTTCAGCAACTATGGGCATCCCAGCAATTATTGGTAGTACTTGAATCCTTATTGGTATATTATATGCAGGGGGATCAACAAAATTGCCTTGGAAAGAGAAAGACCCCATTGCAAGTTTCCAGTAATCCAAGAAATTCGGTTGTGCAATAAGATAGGGTAGCATTACTGCACCCATGAAAATCAGAACAACCATGACACTAATCATGAATTTTCGGAAGTCAAAGTAGTTACTCATCGCTTCGCCGAATGAATCAACCTTTTCCTGTAAGGTTTGTTTCTCCTCGTCTTTGCCCTCGGTGGATTCCGAGTTCTTTGATTCATCGTCAGCTTTCCGTGTCCTTGGTCGTACTAATAGATACACAACAAGAGGTATTCCAAGGAACCAAGCAGTCTGCTTGAAGAGCGCGGCACAGACTATGAGAAGTGTTCCTGTCTGTCGTTTTCCTCGAACAAGCATGTAAAATCCCGAGAAGAAGAAGAAGACAAATGGTGCTGGATTGAACCATAAGTAATCAGTATGATAGAGCATTAAGGGATTTAGAAGGTATGTTAAGGCTGCAACTTCTCCGACCCGTTTGTTTGAGGACAACTCACTAGCAATGCCATAGACAGGAAGGGCTGTCAAATATCCGAATGCTGCGATAAAGAAGCCAATTCCCCAGTTCTTCCAACCCATGAAATTTCCAAACGCAATTCCTGCAGCATAAAGGTAGGATGTGAAAGGCGGAAACAAATGGGCACCATTCTCATTAGTAATCCCATTCAACTCCAAAACTCCGTAATCTGGAGAGTAAGGCATTACGCCATATAGTGTGTTATAGCCCCAGTGGACATAGTAAAATGAATAGTCGCTATATCCTTCTAACTGGTATTCAATTGTGTAACCAAACACTTGGACTGTGCCAGGCTCTGGAAAAGGACCAAGCCAGGCTGTTCGAGTGTTCCAGTTATTCGTATTCACATAATCTAACACTGCCACATGGAAAAGTAGTGCCCAAACAATGAAGCCAATGAGAAGAACAGCTATGAGATACCGGTATTCTATAAGGAATGACGCAGCTCTCTGTCCCACTCGAAGTAACCATCTATCTATCAAGTTAGATGAATGATGTATTCTTTTACGGCTATCTTCGAGTGCACGCATAATGACTTCGAGGTTTGCTCACTGATTAATATATTTTCCAAGGCGAATCCACTTACATCTCAAGTGTCGCACTGCTGGCAGCACCAGTTTTAGACACATCAATAGCAGGAATTCCTTCCCAACCTTGAACATCAGTATGTGTAATTAGAAGTATTTGTTCAAAGCTCTGGTCGTTAACGAGGTTTCTAACAACAGCTTCTCGACGAGATTTGTCAAGACCCCCCAATGGTTCATCGAGAAGTACAGAACGGACACGTGGAGTTACCACAGGACTGTCTTTGAGTGGACGAATACTACTCATTGTTCGGCTTATTCCCATCCGGAGTGCAAGGCTAATAGCAGTGCGATCCCCAAAACTCAGTTGGGTTGCCTTCTTCCACGCTTGGTCTCGTTCATCCCAGATTTTGAGGAGAAGCCCAGCGCCACCCCGACCCATCGCAGGTGTTGGTTCAAGATCTATTGCAGTGTATTGCCCATTAGTGAAGGATCTGACATAGGGATTAGTCGCTCCCCTAATGATACCAAGAAGGCGTTTCTGAAACACGTAATCAGTTACAAATCCATTAACCAGTTTCCTTCTGACATATTTAGTATGTTCATCTATATTCTTGAACTCAGCAATATCAGAACCTATTTGTTCCATTTCTGTGCGTTTATTTTCAAGATTCCTAATCTCATCTTGTTCTCTTTGGATGTTTCCTTCAATTTCTGAAATTTGAATACGAAGCGCTTTCAAACTTGTTTCAAGGGATGTAACTTCGTTCCTTAAGTCTAGCAAACTTTCCTTGCCAAATTTTTTCAGCACAGCCCCGATATTTTTTATTCCACTCTCAGCCAAGAGTGCGGAATACTCTTCCTCAGCTTTTGTTACTCGCTCCTTTGATTGGTCAACCCTTTTCTGACCTTGACTAGCCCTCTTCGCAGCATCTTGACTTTTGGACATTCTAGTGAGCTGTTTTTCTAAATCCTCAGAAGAAGTAGCTAGTTCATGTTTATTATCTTCTAATTCATTTCTTTTGCCGTTTCCCTCTTCTATTGTTGCTTTGTATTCACTAACGAGATTCTCTCGCTCTTCATGAGTGAGTGGTTTTGCGCAGGTTGGACATTCGATTATATCGTCAATGCCCGCTGCTTCGAGTGTTTCTATTTTATCCTCAAGGTCTCGATTTGTGCCCGAGATTGACCCAATCTCTCGATCTAACTGTTGCATCTTGATTTTAAGTTCCTGACGTTCTTTCTCTATCCGTTCTCTTCCCTTTTCAAGAGCATCAAGTCGTGCATTCAGAATATTTGCACTAGCATCAACCACTCCGGCCTGTTCAAGATCATCTTTCAATCCTTCAATCAGGACATCAACTTCTCTTCCAAATGTGTCAATATTAGTACGGATTTCATGGAGTTTCTTGAGCGTAGTCCCATCTGGAATTCCTTTGAGTATCTTCTCAGATTCTTTGATTTCGATTTGTTTTTGCTCCAACCCAGATTCGAATTCGCCAATTCTTTTCCGACGTCCTTCTATCTGCTCATCAACTTGTTTTGGAGGCATATAATCGGATTCCAAATCTTGAATCCTTGATTGGATGTCTTTCTCCAGTTTTTCTAAATGACTGGACATCTGATTTAGCAGGTCAATGTCGTAAATCTTTACAAGGAGGTCTCTCAGTACGGATGCGGTAGCATTCGCAATTACTGCCACTTCTCCTTGACGAACCAAGAGTGTACTTAATGCTTGGGGGAGTTCAAGACTCAAGATCTCATCAAGTTTAGAGCTTACAGACTTACTCTTGTCTGCTATGCGTTTCCAAGCGCCATTGCTCCTAGAGAACAAAACAACGGCCATCTTATTCGCTGAGTCATATGACCGGTCTATTTTGTACTGTGTTCCTGCAACTTGGAAAGTAAGTATAACTTGACATGATGTTGACCTGAAGTTGATTAGTTCATCATTAGTAGGTTCAACTGCATCCGCACCCCAGAGACCCCAAAGTATTGCCTCAAATAATGAAGATTTTCCAGTGGAGTTGGGACCTCTGATTAAGATGAGTCAATCAGGAACGTGTCCGGGCGGTGGTTTTCTTTATCAATCCACCTGGTCGACGAATAGTAT
>JBHLRT010000004.1:0-3322 GCA_048882305.1 Candidatus Thorarchaeota archaeon | reverse complement strand
GATTAAGATGAGTCCATCAGGGAGCTCAGCATCACCTTCAGGAAGTATGAGATTACTGAATGGTTTGAAGTTCCGAATCTGTAATTGGAGAAGTTTCATTTTTGGTCCTCCATAATTGATTCAGAATTCATACGGCCTTCTCTCTTTCCTACTGCATATTCAAGAGCACGCACTGCAATCTTTGTGAGAATATTAGTATCTAGTGTCTTGTCAATCTCTAATGTGCTGAGATATTCCTGGAAATCTTCCTCTGGATCTTGAATGAGATACTCAGACTCAATCTCAGGATAAGATGCTGCTACAAATTCTTCATCTCCTGATTGTTTGACTTGCCAAACGAACTGAGCAATATTGTAGTCCGAGTCTTTTTCTAAAATTTTGATTCTCAGAGCCTCAAGTGCCATTCCAAGCTCAAAAGAGCTCACTCGGGTTGCTTTTCCCTCAATGACCAACCGAATTCGAGCAGCTGTGTCAGGATTCCATTCAGTTTTTACACCCTTTTTATCGAATAGAGTATAGATCTTCTCTATGATTGATTCCACTGTATCATCCTTTGATAGCGTAACTTTCTCATTTAGGACTAGTCGATTATACTCTAGAATTTGAGGAGTAACTATAGGTTCAGCCCCCTCTTCGATATCGATTACCAGAAAGCCCTTATCATGTCGGAGTTCGTCAAATCGCCACCGTTCTGGAGACCCAGCATACCAAGCACTCTTTGACTGCTGATGTTGATGATGATCATGTCCGAGAGCTATGTAATCATAGTCCATGGAGAAGATACTCTTGAATAAGGTTTCATCAAGGTCCATTCCATGTGCAACTGCAATCGAAGGTCTCGACCTTACTCTACTTTGGTGAGAGGTTATCCAATCATCAAAAGTTGCAATTAAACCTGCAGACCTAAGAACTGCAGAGTCCATGAAAGGAAAACAATAAACATCTAGTTTCTCGTACGAACGGACCAATGGCTCTCCTTCTCTGACTGCTCGTTTCAAATCTTGTTGAGTTGCTACTTCTAGACCTGGAACTGCTAGCTTAAGACTGTCCAAGAGAGATACCTCTAGGAGTCTATAGAGACCGTGATTACCTTCAATGATTAAGACAGGAATACCTGTTTTTTCGATGAAATTCTGAAGAACCTTGATGGCTGTTTCCTGAGCAACTACAGGTGGTTGAGAAGGATTACCTTCCCAAGGAGAATTATAGAGGTCTCCAGAATGAACAACGAGATCAACAGGCGGATCAAGTTTGGAGATTCTGTCGAAGAGTTCCTCGAAGCGCTCGTAGAAATCGTTCTCAAGAAGTTGAGATCGCATCTCCTCGCCCCATACGTTATGACGGACACCATTTCTGGGTCTGGTGCCAAGGTGCGTATCAGAGATGTGCGCGATTCTAATCTTCATTTAATTAGCCTCAAATGATGTGCTCTTCGTTTTTCTTAGAACTCTTATCCTTGTACATGTCTTTGTCCTTTTTGTATATGTCATCGAATAGAGGAATCTTGACTGGTAATGGGAGTTCTCTATAGGATTGTGTCACAATTGCTTCTCCTCTTGACATAACACGAAATTCATTTTCAAATCCAGAAATATTCACGCTTGCATTCTCGATACAGGCACGTATCTCACGTTCGTTTCCAAGTCGTAGATTGATTTCAGTGTTCATCTGGCTAAGAATGACATTGTCAAGCACGCTGACTTGTTGACTGACAACCAATAGACCAATGTTAAATTTCCGACCTTGACGGGATATATCCTTGAAAACTGATTGTCCTCGCATTAGCTCAGGATTGAGAATGGAAGGTGCTTCCTCAACTGTTATCTGAATGACCGGTAGATGCTTAGGATCTTGAACGGGAGTTTCATCATCAACCCCACCAAGCCCATAGAATGCTTTCGCCTGTGCTTTTACTTTATTGAAAAAGGATTGAGGAATTCGCCTTTCACCTTGCCTTACAAAATCGCCCAGATTCCCACTGCTCTTGAGAGCTCTTCGCAAGTCGGATAGTGTCCGAGTAACAACTGTAGTGAGTAAGAACTGCTCTCTATCACTCATGAGACTCGTGTTGACGACTAGAATACGGCCTGTTTCCATTGCTACAAAGATATCAGCAAGTATTGAAGTTCCAGATTCGATATAGATGGGGGATCTTTGAAGAAAGCCAAGTCTACGCTTAACAGCTCTCAAAGTACCCTTTTGCACATTATCTGCGTCTTCTTCACTCATAGTGAGAATCGACGCAATCCAATTCTCACCATGTACCGAGTACTGAGAGTCGATGAATGATGTCATCTCAGCAGTGAACTCTCTTATCGAGTACAAGTCGCGAGGTTGAATTTCAGACCACAGAATTCTAATCTCTTGAGCATATTTTCGGATTTCTCTGGTTGTGGCTTTCTTATGTGTAGTCAAATAATAGAAATCGCCAATCACCTCAGTTCGGGTCGAGGGACTCATGTCATCGATAATATGTTGAATACCATACTTGTCTACACCTTTGGCAAACTCATCGTGTGGATCTATACAGAATGCGGACACTCGTCGTAAGTCATGTTTAGGACTTCTGAAAGCGTTCAGATTGTTATCAATAACTGACTTAATGAGTACCATCATTAAGTTGCTCTTCCCTGCTCCTGTAGAACCGAAAATACCAACATGCATTGGTAGGAACTTTGCTGGAATTTTGATTGGCACATCGAGTGTGTTTTCACCAACCTGTAAATCCCCAACATATACCTCTCCATCTGTCTGACATTCCAGCATTTTCCTAACATTTTCATCAGATGTACCTGGTACTGGTCGATATACAGAAGCCAAATGATCAGGAAGGCGCCGAGGAGAATGAAAAATCCATTCATCGCCTTTTTTCTCTGCATACCCCAGCATTTTCCCTCCAACGGAGAGTAACATGTTTCTTTCAATGCCTGAAAGATAAGCATCTCCCTCAACCATTAACGTACCTGCTATACGGGCAAGGTCATCCACCTGACGTAAATAATTCTCAAGACCGAGGACTCTGAAGAAGAATACTCTCTCGTGGTTATCGCGGCAGGAGTATATCAGGAAGATTTCCCCTACACTGATATCACGGTTACTCCCCATTATTCCTAGTGAGGTCTGGTTCCCGACCCCCACCTTTCCATAAAGTTCTCCAAGTTTATCTTTGTCTAAACTCATTTCCAATTCCTCGGTTTACAGATTATAATCAGCACGAAGATCCTGAGCCTTTCGTCTTTCAAGACCCATCTCAGATTGAACGTCCATACATACTTCTTTTGCCAATCTCAAGTCTTCATAGCTCAACTTACACGATTCATGC
>JBHLRT010000003.1:0-15950 GCA_048882305.1 Candidatus Thorarchaeota archaeon | reverse complement strand
ATTGTCAGGCGCCCACATTTTTCCTTTCTCATCATATGCCCAACCAATTGCCATGAAGAGTAAGACTAGTAGTAATCCGAGTATGATTGCGCCCCATATACCCATATCTTGAAGATAGGGAATATCAACATAGAGCAGTCGTCCAAGTAAAAGCATCCCCATTGCTAGACTTAGTAACGCACGAATAGTACCGACTCGCCAGTACTGCTTCATGATAAATTTCTTCATACTCAAAGAGTGGCTTCGCTCCTTCACTGTCGATTCATTGAGGTTTGAATAAATATCTTTAGAATGAATAACAAGTGTATCATCTACTGATAGTATTTGAGTAACCGATTGAGTATATAGCTCTTGGGTCGTTCCTTTGACACTGGCCACTTGAAGGGCCGATCCATATCGAGTCGTTCATACTCGAATTTAGCCATTATATAACCAAACAATTGGTTTACATAGAACACTTCTAGATGCGAAATCTCTTCTTTCCAAATCTCAAGATTCTTTGTTGAAACTCCAGAGAACTGCAAACCCCTACTGCTATTTCCTTTCCAATCTCGACCCAATGTAGTCGGAACTAGCATTGCAGGATGAAACTCAAGATTTAGGAAAGAGGCTATCTCTCTCATTTTCTCTTCCGTGGAGGTCAATAAGTCTTCATACTTGACCACAAGATATGACTCGCGTAATACATCGCTGTTATGGTACATGTGGTAGTAGCTGTTTTCCAACGAGGAAAGGGCAGGACCCAGAAATGGGAATTTCTTCCGATTTCTACTCAGGTATCTCCTTAATGATACAAGATTAGAGTAAGGATTGCGTAGAATGTGAATGAACTTCGCATCAGGAAAAAGACTCTTTAATTGAACAGCAAACTCCGCATGTTCAACTGACTTCTCGACCACTCTGGAACCAGTTGGCATCTCAGAACCCATCAATGCTTCATAAGATGCTGCAACATATAGAGAAATCAATTGTGAAAAGGAGTTCACTGGTTCACTTAACTTCTGCTGAAAACGTTCAAGGTCAATTTGTCTTGCTATGTCTGACCCACCCATTTCTGTCTCAGGACGGTTCGTTCGCTCCATTGATTTGTAATAGGCTTTCTTTGTATCCTCAAAGCTTAGTCGTGGAGGTCTTGACATTCTTAAGCGATAATCAACCCAATCATTTGCATACTGAAAGAAGTGCATCTCATGAGGAACAACAAATAACCCAGGAGTGCCATCTAAGAGATTTCTGAGTAACGTTGTGCCAGACTTATGAGGACCGAGTATGAAGATGGGTTGTTTCATATTGCATCTCTTCTGAACCGTGCTTCTTGAGTTGACAGAAAAAGATTGTGACTCATGCGGGACGATTTAGATATGTTCCACATTTCAGGTACCCAACAACATAGCCTCGTAATCTATGAGAATTGTTGACCAGAGTTGCATAGGACCTCTTTGTGAAGATTTGTCTGACGAGCACATATGTCAGCCTAATCGCTCTTCTGAAGAAAGGTCGAAGTCCAAGACCCTTCACCATTCTCTCTCCAGCAGTATTCCAAGCCTGTCGTTTCCAGGTTGCATACGAGTGATAGTGATAAGTCACAACAGGAGTCTTCATCCTTAGCCAAACTCCACCTAAAGAAAAGATGTGTTGTGTGAGGTGCCAGTCCTCCCATGCGAAGGTGTAGATTGGTCTCCATGAGAGCAACGATTCTCGAAGTAGCAACGTGTTGTGTGTGAAACCCCTGTCACCAGGTTTCAGAAACTGCTCTTTATACAGAATTGGTTTGTCTGAGCCGTACTGCATCAGATGCATAATACCTTCAATTCCAAATGCGGGATATTGTTTCTCCAATTCTTCCGCTTTCTTGAGAAATGGCTTGAAGAAACCATCACCTAGAATCACATCATCATCAACATAGCAGACATACTTTGATTTTGCATAGTTGACTCCCAGTCTTCTAGCCCAAGCGAGGCAGAAGTTCGGAGGTTCGCGAACAACCACAATCTTATCGGACTCAAAACTTCGAGCAAATTCATCCATCTCATCAGTTGGTGTAACGACAATTACACTCGATACCTCCGGCTGTTTCAGGACAGAGCGAAATGTGTATGGAGTTATCCTACCAGGACGCAGGGAAACTATCATTACATCTATCATATGAAGGCACGTGAATAGGACTTCGAAATGCGACTTTTTAAGGCAATCTGTTCACTCCTCGATGAGCTCGAGGATTTTCAGGAAAAGCATCATCAGATATCCTACAGATGACTTGTTTCGATACGCATTCTTATACAACCTGCAACCATAAGGAGTGAACCAGTACTCAGGGTCTTGGTTCTTTGTGCTGATGTCTTTCATATGTTGAGGAGTGAAGTATGGAAGAGCTGAACCGCCCCAACCTTTCTTGTCCCATTTCAAACCAGCTTCCCAGATTACACGAGGGAATCCAAGATCCGCCATATACATCCGGATTGTTCGTTTATTGTAAAGGTTCTTTGGCTTTATTGTGCCAGCCAAGTCTAGGAACGACTGCTTCATGAATGGAAAATCAACTTCAGTTTCGTTAGCAAACGCACAACGAGCAGCAACGAATGAATCATAGGACACATTTGATGCGCCCCAGTTTTGTATCAAATCCCAGAGACTATCAGCTTTGACTTTCTCATAGAGATCAGTGAAATCGAACTTGCTGTCAACCACCAAATCATTGGGTTCTCGTGAGATCATGCTTACGAACCAGGCATAATCGGTCCCTAGCATCTTTGAAGCTAGAATATAGGGTTCATATTTCAGAAATCGCCTGATGTAAGGGACTATCTTCAAGCCTGTTCGAGAATAGTATACCCTATGAAATCTATGTCCGCCAAAGAAAGAGTCCACACCATCCCCAGTTACTGAAACATCAATGCCATCCTTTTTGATGACATCAAAAGCTGCATAGAAGAGTGTAGCGGAGTAGTTGATTGAAGCTGTGTTTCTCAATGCATCTTCAATGTAAGGTCTCTGAGCCTTGACACTACTATCAACAACTACCAGAGGGACATCAACAAACTTACACGAGTTCTTTGCGCCCTCGAGTTCCATTCCCTCAACGAAGGTTGGTCCCCAATCAGAGTGATAAGCAACTACTTTGGCATCAGGAAATTCACGCTTCGTCAAAAAAAGGCAGAGAGCGGAATCGATTCCTCCAGAGAGCATGACCCCGATGCTATCCGGTGAGTATTGATCTAAAGTCGCATGAATCTCATCGGTGAAGACTGTATCAATTGTTTCGAAGTCATAGTCATCGTATGCAGATTGACCGTTCCATTTCAGATGAAATCCTAGATTCGGTGAATTCCGTGGATAGACACTATCAGGAAATGGATATTCTCTGAACCTCTCTCCATTTGTCCTGAAGATGATTTCTAATGCATGTCTATCTACATCCATGTTCCGGTCCACCTCGAGTATGGTCTAGCTGCGTCTTCAATAAAACCTCTTCTGAAAAAGGTCATGCTAGAGTAGCTTGAATCTTGGCATAGACATCTTCAAGAAAATCATCTGTCAGTTTCTCCTCATACTTAGGTGTCATTCCTACATCAAGAATAGTAGCAAAATCAGTTTGATAAGAACTACCAAGTCGTCTTCGGAACATTCGTGCAAGACTAAAGTAATCCTTAATCGCTGAATCTTGGATTCTCCAATTCCTCTCAGTATATGCGTGAAGATACCCTCTCAAAAAATACTGAGGTTGGTCGCGCTTTGAGAGGAGGGTGAATGTATAGAACAAAGCATTTGCTAGATTCCAGCCGACATAGTACATTCTACGCCCGAAATTGTAGTAACCCTTCGGTCCATACATGTGCGTGGGTCTCGTTACCGTAAGTAGCATGTCCTTGGGGATTATCATCCGATATCCCATTGCAATAGCTATGAGATTCCATAGTGAGTCGGGATCAATATCCCAATATCGGCCACGAGTCTTTTTCACAACACTCCATCGGACGAATTTTCCGGTCCCCATAGGAGTTGGGCTACCAGGCTCGCCGTGGATTCGTCCAGCCATTGTTCCGAAGATAGGGAACTTGTCCAGAATCTTTGTGCCTAGTTCAATGTAGGTCTTTGGCATACGACTGTCAGCATCTACCTTCAATAGGTAGTCATAATCATTGGTGTCCAACCAATCAGTATTCAGAATATCCACCTTGGTGTAGGCTCGACCTTTTAGATTAGCATCAGGCTTTACTTTCGGAGGCATTGTATAAAGAATGCTCTCTAGTCCCACACCCTGAAGATGCTTTTCAAACAACTTGGTTGAATCGTCATTACTTCCATCATCAATGAGTAGTATGAGGTCTGGTCTCTGAGTCTGCTCTGCAAGATTGTCCACTAGTCCAGGAATATTGTCGGCTTCGTTGTAATACTCGGATACGACTAGCACCTTGGACATTAGGTCAGGTCTCCTATAGAGACTCTGAGGAGTCTACTTGTAAGAGTTAGTATCCTCCTCTTGAATTCATTACCATAGTATTCTAGAATATCTGGATCTGTAGAAACCCACGTTCCCCTGCTTCGTTCAGACCAATACCCGCGAAGGTATTGAGAGTCTCGTTTCAAAATCCCCTTTGAGAGAACATAGAGAAATGATGTTCCCACATAGTAAGCCAAGCGACCAGAACGGAGTCGTCCTTTTGGTGTTTGTAAGTGTGTTTTCGGGGTATCAACAGGGACCTCCAAGATTTTGAGTTTGTATCCCATCTTCAATGCCTTCACATTGATGAAAGAGTCAATGGAAATCTCCCAGTATTTGTCGATAGACTGGATGACAGAAGACCTGAAAACTTTTCCAGCAAACATGGGGAAGGTCCGTTTGGGTTCATTCCGCGCTTGTCCGGCAACCACTCCTACAGAAGGATTGGCTTCTAGATACTCTATCATGTTTCCAAAGTAGGATGAATCAACTCTTGTGTCAACATCTATGGTAGCGAAATATCTCACATCCTTGGAAATCTCCTTCAGCGTGGGTTGAGCTTTTGTCCAGATTCGGCCTAGTGTGTCCAGATTTCCCTTCTGCTTCTTGGGCTGTGAAATTACTTGGAAATCTAAGCCACACTTTTTAGCTTCGTTTGCTGCGATAGAAGCACTATCATCCAAAGATCCGTCATCAAGGAAGATGAATGTTTTTGGTCGAAGAGTTTGTCCTGCAATATTCTCAACTAATCCGGAGATCTGCTCCTTTTCATTGTAGAATTTCGTTGCAAGGATATACTCTACCAAATATTTCACTCCGTTGTGGTTACACTACCTGTTGGTAACCTTAAGAATCTGAATACTTCTGATACTCCATCAGCACAAAGAGGGACAATCATCAAATAGGTAGGCCAGAGGAACCTTACATCAAAATGGGCAAAGAACAGACCGAGGACCAAATATGCCAACGCAGGCAATCCAGTAGATATCAGCCATTTGCCATCGCCATTCTCTATTAATGTCCTTCGATGGAGAAGATATGCGAATAGTAACAGAATCAGAAAAGGACCCATTCCATACGCGAATGTCTTCATGGTCCCAAACAGATTTGTTGTAAGGTTTTGGAGATGAAAGGTCCATACATAACCGGGATTTCCTGAAGGAGTGACCAGTCGCAGGATAGCATACACACCAGCAGGAGGAATCATAAGCCACCATTCCTTGAATCGCGCATAGAGCAGATATGAGAGTACTCCAATGAGAGCAACCTCTTTGAAGAACACACCTAAGGTGAGGAACAATGCTATTCTCTTGCTAGCTCCATCTTCAGTCATATAGTAATATGCCAAAATCAAGAAGAAGACAGCACCTGGGTCCACTAGAACGACTGCTCCATAGAATATGTACATCAGTGAAACCACGAAAGCAAGGGTTGTCACTAGCGCAATCAACGGAGATGGATTTCTTTTAAGAGCCATATAGAAGATGATCCATCCAATCAGGACAAGGAAAATCAGATTAACTACAGCAAACGTCAACTCTTCAGGAAATGGAAGGACTGATGCAATCAAGGGTAATAATGGCCTGTAGCAAAATGGTGCAGTTAATTCGGAACCAGACAGAGTTCCACTTAGGAATGAAACTAAATCAAGGTAATACGAACTATCTGGATAGACATATGCAAATCGAGGTATAGACATCGCAACAACTGCACATGCTATGAGTATCAATATGAACAGAATCTTAGGTTCTGGTAATTTCCACTTATCATTCATGACCATGGTCTCCGTTTAACCACGAGTCAACTGGATTTATTTCTGCTATAAGTACTCAACGCTGGAAATGAGGGAAACTCTTTATCAGGTAATTGAGTGTGATGGCAAGTGTGGTGCGTGAATGAAAAAGATTGCAGTTGTGTTAGGTAGAGGAGGTCACACTGCACAGACTTTTGCTCTTATAGACTCAATGGGGAACGCCTTTGAATACATCTACATAATTGGATTGCTTGATAATTTAACTCCCAAGAAAATTAAAATTCAAGGAAGAGTGCTTAGAGTTTTGGCTCCGCGATTATTACCACAGGATTCGCGGTTTATGTCAGTGATACGCACTATTGTAACATTGTTCTTATCATTCCTCTATCTACTTGTTCTTCGCCCAAATGTAATCATAAGTTGCGGAACTGGAATGACAGTGCCAGTGTTTTATTCTGCTAGAACATTAGGTATTCCAACAGTGTTCATTGAGAGTATGTCAAGAGTGGAAACACTCTCGCATACCGGTCGTCTACTTCTAGGCAAGGTTAGTCTTTTCATGGTTCAATGGAAACAACTGGCAGAGAAAGTACCTACTGCAAAGTATGGAGGTCAGCTCCTTTGATCTTCGTTACCGTCGGAACTGCACATTTTGATCCACTTATCCGAAAAATGGACGAGTTAGCCAAACAACGAGTATTGAGAGAGCAAATAGTTGGACAAATAGGAAGAGGAACGTATATTCCTAAGTATTTCAAGTATTTTAGATTCCTCCGCAGTCTGAACTCAGCTTACAGCAAAGCATCAATCATCGTAAGCACAGGTGGTGCAGGAACTACAATGGAGTGCGTGACCCGTGGACTCAGGTTAGTAGTTGTTGAGAATACAACATTGATGGAGGGACATCAAGCACAGTTGATTCGAGAGATGGAGAAGAGAGGTCATCTAGTCTGGTGTAGGGATTTAGACAGACTCCAATCATCCATTGAAGAAGCGAGAAGTAGAACATTCACAAAATTCGTAACGGATGATAACCTAGCGGCGGATTATATTTTTGATCTGCTGAAATAGCAGTCGGAACGTTTCATCTCAAAGGAAGTGAATTAGCTGGATTATGATTTGTTGTTTGTTGACACTCATTGTCACATTGAGAAAAATGAATTTGACTCTGACAGAGAAAAAGTCATTGAAGATGCAAGAATACGGGGTATCAATATTATAACTTCAGCCATAGAAAGAGACCTTTGGGAAAAAGCATGTGAGATTGCTGACTCATTTCCAAGTGTGTATGCATCTATTGGTCTTGACCCTACACAATTCGATGATTGCGATTTGGCATTGAAATGGATTCGAACAAATAAACACAGGATTATAGCGATAGGAGAGGTGGGTCTTGACCATTACCTCATCAGAGATCACCAAGAAAGAGAGAAACAGGAGTTATGTTTCAGGAAGTTTATTGACTGTGCTAAGGATCTTAGAGTTCCAATACAAGTTCATTAACGATCTGCTGGAAAAAAAGCACTTGAAGTACTCAACACTCAAGATGCTTCAGATGTGCATTTACATGCTTTTGATGGAAAAGCAAATCTAGCTAGATCTGCGTCAAGAGAACTTGGGTACTATTTCTCAATCCCTACGTCAGTTATCAGATCTCCACAGAAAAGAAAACTGGTTAAGGCTGTTGAAATCGAGCGTTTGCTTTTAGAAACTGATAGTCCTGTTCTTGGTGCGCAGAAAGGCGAGAGAAACCTGCCAACTAATTTACCAAATGCGTTGAAAGAGGTCGCTGATATTTTGAGAAGAGATGAAGAAGAACTCCGTGAGATTATTCTTGAGAACACTTTACGACTCTATAAACCAATCAAACCCATTTGACACAATTCATAAACCATTCATGGATGAAATCGAGTGTTGATTGACAATGAAGGAAGGCATTGAGAACAGATTACGAGAGATTGTTGAAACATCTACTAGAAAAGCTGCTATGGAGGAATGGAGGGAGTCTTCCAAAAAGCAATTGGTTCCGTTGTACAACTATCGTTTGGACCATATTGAGGAGGTTGTCGACCTCGCAAAGGTGATAGCTATAGCCACCAATGCAAATCTTGAGGTTGTGACACTTGCAGCTTGGTTACATGATCTTGCCAAACCTGGAGTAGGAGGATTAGCAGCAAAACATCATGGCAGAGTGAGTGCAGAGATGGCAAAGGAAATACTCACTGCAGAAAAAGTGGATCGAGAGATAATTGATCAGGTTTTAGTTGTTATTGAGAAACATGTTGGACTAACAATCAAAGAGCCGCTCAAACCACTAGAAGCACAGGTTCTCTGGGAAGCTGATAAAATAATGAAACTTGGAATGATTGGATTTATTCAAGAGCTTTTGAATGGAGTCAGACTTTTTCCAGGGAGAGGTCTTAAAGAGATTTCAAAAGGACTTCATGAATTTGTTCCACTTGCCACAGAAATAACGAATTGCATGCAAACTGAAAGAGGAAAGGAACTTGCTGCTGAACGACTCAATACTCTGAAAGTACTAATCAAATATCTGGACAATGAATTGAACATAGGTGAATAGCATGACTTCAAAGAAAGGAACATTGACTGCGGGATTCCTAGCAATTGGGAATGAACTTCTTGATGGGATCGTTCTCGAAACAAATTGTAATTGGATGGAAACTCAACTTGTGGCGTTAGGAGTGGAAATCCGCAGATTGGTATCAGTACGAGACGAGATTGAGGAGATAGGCAAGGCATTGCAATTTGTTCGTGAAACATGCGATGTTATCATAACTTCTGGTGGTCTTGGACCTACTCATGATGATATGACTTTGAAGTCTATAGCTCAGGCTTTGAAACGAGAGGTTGTTGAGGACCCAGTAGCAATTGACGTTATCAAAAGACAATACAAAATGCTTCATCAAAAGAAAATAGTTGCTGAGCCAAATCTAACAGATGCAAGAAGGAAGATGGCTCAAATACCAAACGGTGCAATTGCATTAGATAATCGGGTTGGTGGGGCACCAGGTGTGAAAATTCAGGAAGGGAACACGACTATCTTTTGTCTTCCAGGAGTGCCTGCAGAATTGAAATTTATTTTTGAGGATTCAATTGTTCCGTGGGTGAAAGAGAATGTTGCTTTAAAATTCTATGAGCAACTCGTCATTTTTGATTTGAAAGATGAATCAGTCTTTGCGCCAGCAATCGATGTTGTTATGAAGAAGTTCTCAAATGTATACATCAAGTCTTTGCCAAAGCCATATAGTACTTCGAGAGGAATTAAGGTGTGGGTTTCAGCTAGAGGTATAGATGAAGCAGAAATAGAGGAAGATGTCAAGTCAGCCATAAAGAGTCTTGAGAAGGAAACTGGAACTACTTCAAAGCCAGCTGCAAAATAGTTTTGGTAGTGCCAATAGATATATGCACCAGTATATCACGCGTTCGTTTAGAGCTGAATTGAAATGCAGGTGGATTTCTCAATTGTCCCATGGGACCTTGTCGTTTACTTCATAGCTGTCTTCTATGCAGCAATGATACTAACAATAGCGGACATTGCCAGAAAGAAGCGTAATTATGGTTCTGAAGTCACGAGAAGAATTGTTCACCTTTTTGCAGGTGCTGCCATCTGGACAGTTCCTTATTATCCACATCCTTGGGTAGCAACACTTGTTGCATTGACATTTGTCATTATGCTTGCACTTGCTAATACAGATCGATTTAGCGGCTTTTTTGCTGCAATGGCACGTCCGGAAGATCTCGAGAATAACAGTGTGCGAGGACCATTTTGGTATGCAGTTTCGATTACGATACTCACTGGATTGTTCACGTTCACAGGTTATTATGAGCTCTACTACATTCCAGCCGCAGCAATTCATATCATGATGTTAGGAGATGGTATGGGAGCACCAATTGGTATTAAATACGGAAAGAACTCTACCAGACAGATTTTTGGTTCTAAAAGAAGTCCACAAGGAACATTTGCAGTCTTCATATTTGGTTTTCTGGGAGTGATTTTGGCATGTTGGTGGTTTGGAATTGTGAGCATGATAGATCCCATCTTTGTTTCAAGTGGGAACATCATGTGGTTCGAAATCATCGTCTTATCTCTGATTGGCGCATTCACTGGGATGATTGTTGAGTTACTAAGCCCGAAAGGAACTGACAATATCACCTTACCTCTAATTACATGTGTAATCTTATTCGCTGCTGCATGGCAGCTTGGACTATTTGTTCTATAGATTAGGAATCCACAACAAGTCTGTAGTAATAAGCCAAACCAGCAGTAAGACTTGCCCGCTCCACTCGTACAACCTGACCAGGACGAGCTCCAAGCACTTTAGCGGCAGGATCGCGGCTTTGTATTCGGGGCAGTTGAGTCTTTTTTATACGATAGTGGTCAAGAACCAATTGGATTTCACTGTTCTCTGCTATAACGTGGGGGGGGACCAGCTCATGACCGAATAAATCAAAGGATGCATAGTTTCCTTCAACAAGTTCAACCTTGGAAGCCTTTGCATACTTCTTTGATGCCGGAGTGAAACGAGTACCTCCGACTAACATGCCCCTCTGTGACTCAGTTTCCTCCATCTCCTTTACGAGCTCTCGAACGATAGCGACACCAACAACTTTCTCTTCCTTCAGTATCCAAACAACATATTTCAGAAGACCTTTTTCGGAGGTTCTTGTAGGATGCAAGACAAACCGATCATCATACTCTAAGAGCTGATTTGCAGTAAACCCTCGAAGCGCAAGCAATGCTCGAGTCTTAATTACAATAGATGGGATTTCAACTGGCTCTGACAAAGTAAAAAACACCCGTGTTGTAGACCAGAATCGATGCCTTTGATATAAAGATTGTCAAATGCGGTAATTTTCTACATTCTAACCAGAAGTTGAATCAACGACTAATCGATAATAGTAAGACCTTCCAGCAGTCGGACTACTACGCTCAATTCGAATAACTTGACCCGGCCGTGCGCCTAATACACGAACTGCGGGGTCATCACGATAAATTCGAGGAAGTTGACTTTTAGTAATTCCATAATGTTCTAAGACAAGTTTGATTTCTTCATCAGAGGCGATTACATGAGGAGGAACAAGCTCATGCTCAAAGAGATCGAATGAAGCATAGCCACCATCTACTAGCTCAACTCGAGACATTTTGGCCATTTTCTTCGCTGCTGGTGTAAACCTAAGTCCGCCTACAAGCATACCACGATGTGATTCAGATTCTTCCATCTCACGAGCTACATCTTTAACGTAGGCCACTCCGATTACTTTCTGTTCCTTAAGTATCCATACAACGTACTTCTGGACTTTCCCATCAGTCTCTCTTGATGGATACATCACATAACGATCATCATATTCAAGAAATTCATTCACAGAGAAAGATCGAAGGTTTAGAAGCCCTCTTGTCCGGATTACAGAGCGAGGTAACTCAATCATTGGATATGCACCCCAACAAGCGTTGGCTTCGCCCCTCTAGAGTCAATATAAAGATTGTCAAGTGTGAAATTATTCCAAGAATATCGATACACATTGACAATTTTTGACTTAGTAGTCATTTTTTTGCGATAACAAAAGCACTTGAAGAAAACTAATCCTCTTCAAAAAGACGCATTGGTTGACCGCAACAAACCAGAGTACCAACTCCGGATTTTTTCACTTCAATGACTTGTTGACAGATGTCACAAACGTATATACCGCCTTCTTTTGCCATTCTATAATCCTCCAAGAGGGAGTAATCAGTTCGTTACAAATCACGATTTATCATTTTCTGATGATTTATAGGATAAAAAGGAGAGTACATTTTTACGAGATTGCTCTTTAGCAACAAGCGCTAAAGACTCAAATACTGTAATATCCATCTGGCAGTAGTACAGGTAAGAGGCGATTTGTTTGGCCGGTATCACAAAGGGAATGATTGCTGACGTTCATAAGAAGAGGGAGATTCGCCTTCCAGATGATTTCTTCAATAATGTCGAGTTAAGAGACATGAAGGCTGCAATGGTGATCTACTTTGAGAGGTCAGGGGAAGTTCGTTTAATCCCCATGATGAAAGAAGGAGGTGCCAGAGTCAGATTGGAAGTGGAAAAGGTTAATCCCGCCTTGATGCAGACCATGACTCAACTCTTCAAGCAACACGACCTCAAAGTTCTGTTTACAACGGGATTCTGTTTCGAGCAAAATCGCTGCATCTATGAAGTCTATTTCTCAGCAGATGATATCAAAAGTAAACAGGACAACATTCGAGCAACTATTGAGAGCATACCTGGTCTCTACGAGAGTGAATTCGAAATCCTTGAGATTGGGCAAGAATGGTAGAGTGCTCAATTCAACCTATTACGATATCCAGATTATTGGACGCGAAATGCTACGTTTTCCTTCACATTTGTTTCAATTATTTCTAATTTCACTTTAAGAAGAGATTCAAGATACCCTCGGATGAATTGTAGAGGGTAGAAGGGACTGTGAAAAGAGATTTGCCCTTTTGCTGGTTCATATTCAATAAGGCCCCATCCATTATCCTGCAAGATGTTGAGAACAAGACTTCGACTGTCCTCATCTGATGGATCCCCACCATGAAACAGACGTACAACATCCGCTATGGGAGATTGACTTCCAGCTGTTTCTCCAAGCTCATATTGGTCTGTTGGAGTCAACTTGGAAAAGAAGAGGGACGATAAAGTTTCAGACTCAAAAACAGCTCTGGAAGAATTAACATAGACCCCCCGTTCATTCCACTTGTGAACTGTGAAGTCTAGATACCATCTAACAGAATCCTCAATCAGTTGAGCTCGAGATCGACCAACACGTTCTTGGACAAGGTCGTCTATTCTGCTGACTAGAGATTGACTCATTGTAACACTGATTATTTTCTTTTTGAGGAGTTCATTAATCTCCTTTAGTCGCTTAGACTCAGGCCTATCAGATATCTCTTTGTCGCTGAATTTCTTAGAACTCTTCAGCTCAGATATTTGCGCTTCAAGATCAGCCTTTTCTTTCATCAAACGGGATTCTTCTGCTCTTAGCGACAACCCACTCTTCCTCCGAAGTATCGCATAATCAAGTTTCCGTAATCCTCATAGATTCTATTAAGGGCTACGAAGACCTAAATAATGTGCATACTTGCATCTATTTGAATTCTTTGGGGCAAATTCTTGCTTGACGGATGTCAACAAGCAAACCTTATGGGTACCTATTTCTTGCCACACTAGATTACTCATGACATACTGCGAACTTTGGTTGGAATCTGAGGGGGGTCTATCAAAATTTCGGGTTGCGTTGCTTGTACCAGATGAATATGAGTTACCTGAAGGTTTCGAATTATCAGATGTTCAGATTGACCCAGATAAAAAATTCTATACATCTGAATGGTTAGATGGGATAGTATCTGCAAAAAAGGCAATCGATGCCGCGGCCAAATTTTACCAAGACAGAGATCTAAAATTCCTGTATTTCCGTGAGATTAGAAAACCAAAATGATTGATGAGAAAAACAGGAAAAGAGGGGTGAAGCACCCCTCTTAAACTAAGGAACTGGCCAAGGTACTATTAGACCAACTAGAGCTGGGTTGAAAATGATTATCACTCCAACTCCGATTCCGATAAGTCCAACAAGAACACTTACTGGACGTGAAGCAAATATCTTCCCTATAAGCTGGATAAGCTTGATTATTAGTCCACCAACCACATATGCAACGCAGAATATGATGAATCCAATGACCAAGAGTCCTTTACCAGATGTGAGCCAAAGTGCGGCGTCTTGGATATATGGAACTGTGGTATAAGGCATCAAAAATCCATAAATGGTTGCAGCTCCGAAGACTGCGACTGCCAAGGCAAATACCAAAGCTAATGGGAATTTTGATAATATCCTCATGACCAGACAGAATCCCATGAGGACTAGGACTCCAGCCACAAGCGTGGCATTAGGTTGCAAGGGATCTGACCATACTACATATCCAACAAAAATGTCCAGGATTCCAACAAAGAATCCAATGTAGGTTCCTACAGCGACAAGTCCGTCGAATATGGTACCCAACAGAGGTATCGGATCAGTGATGTTCTCCAGCAACCAGATTGCTAGAAGACCACCGGAGAGTATGAGTACCCAGGCAAGAATCCAGGGATCCTTGAACCAAGCCATTATTTCCTCCAATGGCGTATCAATAAATGGGATTTGAAGCATATTTACACCTCATCCTAACTACATCCGCATTAGCATCTGGGCAAATAAATGATTCTTACATCATTATAGACCCATCATCGATGAGGATATTGAGAAAGATGTCAAGAATAACAGACCACAGATAACACCAATCGTGACAGAGCGAGATCCTCCTACCATTCTTGTGTTTTGATAACCTGTGGAGAGAGTTGTAATCGTAAGAGTGACTAGAAGGGGTAGAATATCCATTGTCGTGATACTTCCCGGAGTCCACAATGGACCTTGAGAAAGTAGTGACCCTATAAACAGGAATGGGGAGAGAGATGCTAGCATCCCTAAAACAGCAGCACTGGTGATAGTTAGAAGATAGACCTTCATTCGCTGAGCTGCTATTATGGAGTCACGTTCCTTTGCTACAGCTGATCGTTTCACAAGACGTGTGGCAATCCTTGAAATTCGGTCCCCTGCCGCTTGAGCCGAGGTTTCACACATTGCCACAATCATATTGAGCATCTGATGAACTCGCTGTCCCAGTGATTCTTCGGAAGCCAGAGCCATTGCTTCAGCAATACTTGCTCCAGTATTGTGGATTGCTCGCAGAGCAATATCTACGAGTATTTGTACTTCGATGTCTAAATCATCGCGAATAGATGCTAATGAAACCTCTAAGGTGTCACCAGACCTGAGTCGCTCACCCAATAGTATCAAGAAATTGAGAAATGCATCATATTCAGATATGATTTGCTTCTGTGTAGGAGCAAAAAACAAGTTCTCTCGAGGGTGGTCAAAATATGAGGAGAATTGTCTTGCAAATCGATTTTTCAGGAGCATGTTCATGAGGACGAAGATTGGCGCAACTAGGACTACGAGGATACTTGTGGCAAATCCAGCAAGAGATGCAGCAAGTGTGAACATTATTGGTACATAGGTGACCAGTGCAGCCACAATCAACAGTCGACTCTCAAGCTCAAGATTCTTCTGACGAAGTGCAAGGTCGGCCTCGAAAGATTCCCCAGAAAGTGAATCAAGCAGGTCTGTCTTCTTTTCTAGTGACGAAACTATTGCAGTAATGTATCTCCTCAAATCATCAGAAGGTTGGTCCTTGGCAAAATCCATCAGACATGTTTCTGGAGGAACTCCATCATTGATTTGTCCAATCATTTGTGTGAATGCTTTTGAAAGATAGGGATGATCAGATTGAGCCACCATCTCGATTGCATCAAAGATTGTACCTCCTGATTGAAAGACAAGAATGAACTGCTCAAACACTAAGTCAGCCTCCTCAGAGAGACCCAGCTTGTAGCCATTCATTATGGTCACAGGATAAGAGATGACGATATAGTATGTCAGAACTGCAGCCATACCAGCAAGAGGTACAATGATGAGAAGACTGAGTTCAAACAATGCAAGTATGAAGAACAATAGAAGAAGAATGAGGACAGACATCAGGTTAGCTGCTGCAGAAACTCCTCTGACAGAGATATCCATTAGTGGGACAAGGAATTTGACCGCTTTTTGAAGCTCTTTGTCATCTCGTTTTCTACTTGAACGTCCTGCGATTCTTTCGCTGAACCTACAGAGTCT
>JBHLRT010000002.1:0-16586 GCA_048882305.1 Candidatus Thorarchaeota archaeon | reverse complement strand
TTCCTCCTCGGGATATCTAGCAAGTTTCTTTCTCCACTCCTCAAGTTTTCCAGGGGGATCATGGATTACAACGCCTTCATAGTAAGGGAAGTGGTCCATATCGAGAGGAGATTCAATCTGCTGTCTAAACCAAGCATCAGAAATAGGGGAGAAATCAATCACGAGCTTCCGGGGTTCGACGGATTCATCAAACTCTAACCAGATTGTGTCTTTCAGTTCAAGACTGTCATAATACTCCTCAGTGACATAGATTAGAGCATCCCAGTCAGTAGTAGATGCACCAAAACCGGTGGCCCTGCTTCCCCACAACATCACGCCTAGAACATGAGGTTCCTTGACAAGACCTTCAAGACGTTCGCGGACCATCTTGTCATCTATCTCATCAATACTCTTCACAATGGGAATTTGGTTTTCAGTCACAAGGGGTCGCCTCAACGAGTGTAGCAGGATTCCGCCATTAAAGCATGATTGTCTACGCCAAAAAGAAGCCAAGAAAGAGTGAAGGCGCCACACCGCCGGGAAGCGGTAACGACAGACACTAAAAGTCGCAAATAGGGACCGTGGCGCTCAACAGAATTAAGTTCTGGCGAGGTCTAATAAACACCTAGAACTTTGGCGAGGTTAAATTGAACCCGTCTAACAGAGTATCATGACAGACACTGCATTATTCTCACTCGTCGACAAGTTCACTAAGGAACAACTTCAGGCAATCGATTCTATTCTTCAGACACTGGACCCCAATGAATATCGAGACTATCATGATCAATTTGGGGCCTGCAATGCACCAGACCGAATTGAATTGCTAAGAAAAGAGATTAGGATTGCTCTTGAGAAGTGTTGACTAGCCCTCTATCTAAATTAGAACAAATGGTGGAGGAAATAAGACAAAATACTCAATCACAATGGAAAGAACAATTCCACCAAAGATGAGTCCCTTGCCTCTATTTGGATTGACATCTGTGAACCAAAGAATAGCTCCAATGAGTACTACGATGACGCCTGAAATTTGTCCAATGAATATCAGGAAATCCCAAATCTCTGCAAGATATGCACCTATCATCTGTGCAAAGTTCTGTAAGGGAGATTGTAGTAACACTGGGTCCATTCTCTCAACTCGAATCAGAGTGCTTGTATTCAGATTTAAAGTCCTAGAAGCTTAGTCAATTATTACAGTTTTTCCAGAAGTTTGAAGGCAAACTGTCTTGCATTCTCAAAGTCACTTGAGTCTGGTTTTGTTCGTAAGATGGGCAGATACTCGTTCCACTCGTCCGCGTCAGTGATTATCTCTTGTCTGATAAATCCCTCAATGGGAGCGCAGGCTTTTCCCATGCAGTTGAAACATCCAATAAACTCGATGTTCTTGTCTTTGCATGCACTTACAAAAGATGGTAGACACATTCCAGCCCATTGCTCATAGAGTGACCCACCTCTTCCATCCTCATCTCTAGTGTATGTTGCATGTGTGAAGAATCCAGCGAGCTTGAAAGAAGAAGAACTAGGCAGTTTCTCGAGAAATCTCTTCACAGGTGGTGCAAGATCGCTATCATGGCAAGGAGCACCAACAACGAGGATATCAGAAGTATCAAGGGTATCGAGATTTACATGACGTACAGTGCTGATGTCTACATCGCTCTTGGTTGAGAGAGCTTCATAAATCACATCAGCAATCATCTTCGTATTCCCGGTCTGGGTGAAATACGCAATCAGGGCTTTCATAGTAGAGGGCTGATTTTCTAGAGATATAAATTGGATGAAAAATGGTGGGCCCTAGGAAACAGACCTCGTCAAAGGAGTTACAATTTCAGAATCAGGGCAAAGAGGTCAATCACGGTTTCGGTATTTCCTCCATATTAACACAAGAATGACTACAAATTCTACTGCAATCGCAGTAGTAAGAACCCCGCGTAAAATCATGGTTTCAAAGCCACCACTGGATGTTGTATTAGGAGAACTTGTAGGAGTAGTAACCAGTTCTGTGGATGATGAACTTGGTGTAACTTCCACCAGAACCGAATCTGTTGCAGAATTGCCGTTTATATCATTAACAAGATTCGTGAAGTTGTAGATTCCAGTTTCAAACGAATCTAGATTGACTGTTACATTCATGATAGGCAATATCCAATCCCCAAATGTGTAGGTTACTGAATTTACGGATACACTGTAATTCCAAGGATGCTCGTCTGAGATTACCCATGTGACATATTGATTAGTCATTCCTTCTTCAAACGAGAGATCAGCAGGTTGACTGATTGTTGGTGGAATATCATCAACTATACCTGTAGCTTCTTCTCTCCCAAACTCACCATGAGTAGGATTCGCATAAGCGAATTTCCTGAGAAAGACATTATCAATGTATGCAGTAGAATATTCTCCAGGAACTGAATAGTTATTGTCCAAGTTGCTATTTTTGTAATATCCATCAGGACGATCAGAGAAACCTCTACCAAGAATAATCTTTGTTATGTTACCACTCAGTTCCTCAGGGCGTACTACAGGGTATGGTATACTCATCCAGGTGTATCCCCCATCCATAGAAAAGTATGACCGGATTAGAGTACCCAGCTCCATACGATAGTCATACCATGTTTCTGTGGACGCACTAGGAGTGCTGTGGATACTACCCGAGATTGCGCCATACTCGTTGGTAGTTTCAACAAACTTGTCTGGTCTCCTGAATCCAAGTTTGTTCCATGTGAATCGATCCCAATATACACTTAGAGCAGTATACCATCCTTCTCTGTCCCTTACAGCGCCCCAAATTCTACCCTCCAATGCTAAACACTCACTAGTTGGAATGTTCTTTTCAATATGGCAGTAGCGATCGACAGTTCCAGAAATGCTCAGTGTTTCATCTGTGATATTGGCGTGACTGTTCGATTCATCCTCTATCCATCCATTTCCAACAATTTCTGAGTCATTTCTATTGAAATCATCAAAAACTGCGAAGGTGTCATATCCATTGCTTGTACTATTAGCATTTTGATTTCCATAATAGATGTACATTGTCAATGTTTCATTTAGGATGTCGGAAACTTCAATCCAGAAAATCGATTTGAGAGAGGCTGTGTAGTTCTGTATCCAATAGTCATAGAGAGAAATACCGTCATCAGAAGTGAATCGCAAATCTCTGAAATCGGATTTACAATGCTCGTAGCAAAACACCTCTTCCCCATCATCATATCCACTCCCATAATTCACAACTAGTCTAATCTGATAATTGACTCCAACTCCCTCTTGCCCATTGATGACATGGGACTTCCGATAAGTCCAACCCTCCAACCAATCAGTGTCAGCGAAGGTCGTTTCATTCAGAGGTTGTGTCACTTGGAGATTCCTTGTTTTGATGATTAAATCAGGAAAAGGAAGCACACACAAGAATACGAACAGGAAGAGGATCCCATAAGATATTCTTGATTTACCCCCGATCAATAAACCACGACCTACGATTCTACAAGAATTGTGTGTCTTATTACTGTTTGTCCACCAGTAGGTCTTCCAGACGGCATGCTAAATTCGGCGACGACAAACTGTTCGTCTATTGTGTTAAGGTTCTTCATACCATTTCGGCACGTAATCTTGATAGTTATTGAATTCTTCAATAACTGAATTGGTCATGATACGCAGTCGCTCCATTTCTTCCTGACCAAAAGGCCTTGCCCATGGAACCGTAGCAATGCAAGAGTATCCAGTATAATAAGCGAGTAACTTCAGGAATAAATCTGGGACATCATCATCAAAATAATCATGGATTTGTCCGTTCATGAAGGGAACACTCTTCTGAATGGTAAAATAACATCGCTCAAATTCTTCCCATGGATCTCCGTAGCTTAAGCGATTAAAGTCGATTAATCCCAATTCCTTGGAATCACTATTCACTTGCTTTGTCAGAACCATATTACCTAGATGAAAATCACCATGCTGGAGAGATTGCGGTCGATTATTCAATAGATGCATATTTTCACTCAAGAAATTCAGAACCTCGTGACCATAATCAAGATCAACGCCCATTTCATGGTATAGTCTTGTGAAGTGTTCGAGTTTTTGTCTGAATGTTCGAGCCCAGGGAGGAGTTTCTGGAGGAGCAGGGTTTTTGTGAATTTCCCTAAGCATGGCACCTGCTTTTCTTCCGTACTCGTATTGTTTCATTGGAGATAATTTCGGAATCTCAAGTTCAGCGTCATCTCCCTCAACCCATGTATATATTGAGTAGACAAAATCCCCAGATGAAGCCAGACCAAAGTCAACTGGGTGAGAAATATTCAGATGAGTCAAAGAAAGTTCTTTCATAGCATGGAATTGTTCTTTCTTTTGATCGAAATCGCGTGTATCACTGATTCGAACAAGATGATATCCTCCCGAAGGAGTTCTTACCCTGAATTTTGTTTCTTCTGACCATCCCTTTGCTATCGGTGTGATATCAGTCCATTCAGAAAATCCGGGTATATCACAGAGCTTTGCTATCTGATCTATCAACTTAGTTATAGTTCAAAAATCGAGCCGAGAAAAATCTTGTTAATATTCAATTAATCCAAAGCAAATCAGATCCAGAAAATCAAGCAGAAATGGTGGGCCCGGCGAGATTTGAACTCGCGACATCCGCCTTATCAGAGCGGCGCAATAACCAGTCTATGCCACGGGCCCTGCGCTTTAGTTTGCACTCACGGTCTGGATAAAAACGTTATGACTGTGAATTGCCAGATTTCTTAAGAGGAGGTTTTGACTGACGAGGAGTATGAAGAAACAGGTCTTTGCCATTGGAGTCATGGGTGTCCTAGTTGCTGCTGTTGGAGTATTGCTCATACTGGGCATGGACTTGCCAGGGGATAATCCACTCTTTGATACTGAGGGCAGATATGACTCAACCATCCTCAACAACATGGGTGTTATCTACGGTGACCAGTCAGACATTGAACACTGGAATGATGGATATAGTGAGAGCGATGCATGTCCATGGGGATTCGCTCACAATGGACTGGATTATATGTTCAGTAACAACTCCCCTGTGATTGCAGCCGCCCCGGGACTGGTCATTGGTATAGAAGTCGCTTATCTACCAAATAGTACAGTCTACAAGGTGGGAGTCCACATTCAATTCAACGAGTCTGTCTGGTTAGAATATGGATTTGAAGGAAACGCCAATGAAACAGTGCGAGCTCAGCAGGTCACAATGCTTGATGTCGAGGTGGGAGACTGGGTGGCAAAGGGGGATTCGATTGCAAGATTCCTGAGACCGGTAATATATGACCATGTTCACTTTGGGGTGTACCTTAACGATGAAGCAATCTGTCCAAGACTCGTGATGGGCGAAGATGACTACAACGAGATCATGAGCTTGATTCAAAGCTTTCATCCAACGTGGGAGCTCTGTTATCCATAGATATATTTACTATAGTTAATTATTCTTTCTTTCGTTGGGGACAGAAGATTTGAATGAAGAAGACGAATTGAAAAGCATTGGAGCAAATGACTTGCTGCGCTTCATACTTGAGATTTGGGCACTTATCGCATTCGGTTATTGGGGTGTGAGTCAAAACCTTGGTCTGTTCAATTATGTGCTCATGATAGCATTGCCAATTACTGTAGCAGTAGTCTGGGGTACCTTTGCGGTTCCAAACGACCCAAGTAGATCTGGAGGCGCTCCAGTTCCAGTTCCCGGAGCTGTTCGTTTAGTGTTAGAATTGATAATTTTCGGACTGGCATTCTTGACAATGTTTGTAGGTACTTTGTTCTACATCAGTTTGGTCTATATTATACTGGTAATTGTCCACTACATACTAGCTCAGGATAGAATTAGATGGCTACTAAGTAAATAGCTACTCAAGGGCTTCTGGGACAACCTTCTTGATACGACTCAGTGACTCCCTTGCTTCACCCATGGTCAGTTCAAAAATAAGTGGACCAATGAACTTGTCCTTTACTAGCTCTAAGAGGAATTCACGCATCGCTTTATCGCCCATTTTACCTTGACCAAGTGCGACATGATCCTCTTGTACAGCTGTTTCGTCATCATTTCTTGCAGCATCCTGTAGATGAATCTCGCAGATCCTATCCTTGTGTGTTTCATAGAATTCCATGATTGATTCGGTACCTGACATTTCAGCTAGTAGATGCGCAGTGTCAAAACAGATGCTTGTGTCTAAGTCATCAACAACTTCTCGAAGGACAGTATATGTAAAGTCCACATTCTCAATGGCCAGTTCACGCGGGTTGATTTCGGTTCTACTGATTATGTCTTCAATACTTGATGCAGCGAACCCTGCGAGAAATGTGCGGACTAGTCGTACTAGATTAGGGTCATATTTCATGTTCGAAAATCCTGCTGCAAGGTCCCCAGAGGCGTGTAGAACATATGCCTCTGGTTCCAGTGGTTTGGCAAGTTCAATTGCCTCAATGATGCTATCGACACTACCCCTTCGGACATGTTCATTGAAGGTGGCCAGTTCGATTGACCAGAAAGGGAGATGTGCTGTGTAGGAGTGGCCCAGTTCTTCTTTCAATTGCACAAGTCCATTAATAGAGTCCGGTGTGATAGAACCTGGGACTATGTGTTTTGCATCCATTGTGATTTCTATCACAGAATAGTCATCAGACATGGCATCCCGGACAACATCAGTGACATCAAGACGAGAAAAGTCTGGAATGCCATCGACAACTACTCTTCCTGCGACGTCACGAAATTCCAGGGCGGTAATTCCAAACCTCAAAGGCATTATTAGAACATCCTCAAAATGTGCTGGTACATACCCGCCCGATAAACTATTTCATGCCATGAAAGAAATATACGCTAGTTTTTCATCCACGATTGAGGTGAAATACACTGACAATTACGATTCGATGTCTAGCACATGCAAGCATCCAGATAAAAACTGCAGATCAGAATATCTACATTGATCCTTCCACAAAAAACACGGGTCTGAAAAAAGATGTTTTTAGCCCTGCAGATTTAATTTTGGTCACGCATGGGCACCAAGATCACTTTGACAAAGACCTGATCAAGAAAATCCGAAAATTAGGAAGCCCCGTGATTGCTCCTCCTAATCTAAAGAAAGAGATCAAAGGAGGGATTGTTTGGGATTTAGGGCCGGGTCAGTTTATGAAGATGGTGACTAGCGATGGAACAATTTGGGCAACAGAGGCATATAATGTTAAGAGATTCAGACCTAACGGAGAGCCTTTTCATCCAAAGGGATTTGGTGTCGGATTTCTTGTCAAGTTGGGCGATAAGAGGATCTATCATGCCGGGGACACAGATTTGATCCCCGAGATGGAGAAACTCCAAGATGTTGATGTGGATGTGGCATTACTTCCGAGTGGGGACACTTACACCATGGATGTAGAAGAGGCCGCAGAAGCGGCAATCCTAATCAATCCAAAGATTGCCATCCCAATACATCTGAAAGGTGCAGACCCAACAAAATTCAAAGATAAAGTGGAGTCTCAATCAGATGTCAAAGTGGTAATTCTTGGTGAAGGTGAAGAATACACTCTAGAGTAAAAAAGAAACAAGAACAGGTAGCTAAGCTACCTGTTTATTCTTCTCTTCGATATTTCCTTACATTTTCTGAAGCGTATGAGATTCAATGACAGGATCTACTTCAAGGACTTCAACCTTGATCATTTGATCACCCTGACGTATCTTTTTTACAACATCAAAGCCTTCAACGGTCTTCCCAAAGACTGTGTGTTGTCCATCAAGGTGTTTTGTCCTCTCTCTGGTCAATACAATGAAAAACTGACTACCTCCAGTATTCCTTCCAGCATGTGCCATTGAGAACGAACCAGGTTCGTGTCTTTGTCGTGGACCATCGGTCTCACATGGAATTCGATAGCCTGGACCACCAGTACCGTCGCCCTTAGGACAACCTCCTTGAATGACAAAATCTGGAATAACTCTGTGAAATGTCAGACCATCGTAGTAACCACTTTGTGCTAAGGTAACGAAGTTCTTGACTGTGTTGATTGCATCATCGTTCCAGAATTCCCCAATGATGTCGCCTTTGTTAGTCTGTATCTTAATCCTAGTTGGCAAAATACAATCGCCTCAATGCTTCGCTTGCCTTAACCTTCTTAGCAGTATCGGATTGTGCGGTATTTGTAATAGTGATGCCTATCTGCTTATTAGCGAACCAAGAGTTTCTTGCATGAACAAATGACTATCGAAAAGGAGTATATTGAAGGCAGGACTGCATTCCTGAGTGCAGACATAGACCACTATAGTGAGGATAAGAAACAACCTACAGCCAGTCTACCTGTTTTCTATAATCCGAGAATGCGACTGAACAGAGACCTCTCAATATTATTCCTGATAGCTTACATGAAGAAGCATCCTGTCGAGATGATGTGTGAGCCTTTGACAGGTTCAGGAGTTAGGACATTAAGATATCTCAACGAGTGTCCTGGTGACTTCCATGCCAAGATGTGTGATGCAAACCCTCTGGCAGTTGAAATGGCAAAACGTAATGTTAGGAAACTTGGATTTGATGACAGAGCAGACGTGGTCCGTGGCGATGCGAAAGTTATGCTGCTGACAGAGTCAAGAGAGAAGAGGTTCGACTTTGTTGACATCGATCCGTTTGGAACACCAGCACTTTATCTCTCTGCAGGAATACAGTCGATTAACCCTGATGGAGGTCTTTTGGCTGTGACTGCAACTGATATGCCAGTTCTTTGTGGTGTCTATCCAAAGGTTTCATTGCGTAGGTACGGAGGTTTTTCTGCACGAACCCCGTTCACACACGAGATAGCTGTAAGATTGCTTAACGGATTCATCTACAGTGTTGCTGGTTCGAACGATTGTTCCATGGAACCTCTAGCTGTATTGAGCACGGATCATTACATCAGGTCTTGGGTAAGGATAGAAGCAAATCGAACAAAATCTAACAGTCAAACAGGCTACTTGGGTATAATTCGTCATTGTTTGGGCTGTATGCACTCAGATGTTCTACCACTGATGTCAAAGGTCGAAAATAGGGATTTTGAACATAAGGTAAAGGATTGCAATGGGCACATCCGGGTAGCGGGACCTCTTTGGATTGGCGATTTATTCAAAAACGATTTTCTTGCTAGCGCAATCAAAACGCTTGAAAATACTGAAACTGGGACTTTTCATCGAAAAGTTCCTGAAATGCTTGACAAGATGAATGAAGAAAAGTTTCTAACTGATATACCATTCATCGACCTTCATGCATTGTTCGACCTGCACGATTTTGCACCTGTGAAAAACAAAACCGTTATCGCGAAACTAAAGGAACAAGGATATGAGGCTACGAGAACCCATTTCAAATCCACTGCAATCAGAACCAATGCTTCTGTAGATGAGATAACAAGAATCGTAAAGGAAAATATTGTGAGGTGATAATGCTATGGGTCGTCCAAGAGGAGGAGAAAAGGAACGGAAGAAGGAGCATTATTATCAAGCAGCGAAGAAACATGGATATCGCAGTAGGTCAGCATACAAACTAAGACAAATCGCAAAGACTCACAAACTGCTTCATGGTGTAGATAGAGTTGTTGAACTTTGCTGTAGCCCTGGTGGCTGGACTCAGGTTCTGAAAGAGCTTGATAACAGCCTGCAAATTGTAGCTGTTGACCTTAATGCTATGCAACCAATTGAGGGCGTCAAGTTTATCGAAGGTGATATCCTTGATGAGAAAATAGTAGAGAGAATAGAAGCCCTCACAGGAGGATCTGTAGATCTAGTTCTTTCAGACTGTTCTCCTAAGGTTACTGGTCAGTGGGACTTGGATGTAGTGAGACAATTATCTCTCGTTGAGGGAACGATTGAGATTGCTTACAGACTGCTTGACAACAAAGGAAAAGTCCTGACCAAAATCTTTCAAGGTCCTGGATTCCAAGAATTTCTTCAGTCTATTAAAAAGAGATTCAACTCAGTGAAACTAATCAAACCTGATGCGTCACGAAAAACCAGTGCTGAGATTTACCTTCTTGCCATAGGGCCTCGTGGAAGAGACCCTCCCAATGAATCTTAACCAACAACTGTACCTAAGTCAGCGCCTAGCCATTCCTCAAGCTCTCTACATGTGACAGGAGAGTCTGGCTGTCTTATTCCGCACCTACCAATCCTCAGGCAGTGGAAACACGGGCAACCGTTCATATCGGATAGACCAGCAAGATCGGCATCATCAACGACTGGAGTTTTTATCATGTATCTTTCTTCTTCGAGTTCGTGTTTCTGCATTATTCGTCCCTCAGACATCAATGTCGTTAGTGTTTTTGTTATCTTTTGAGAGTCGATACCCAGCCTATCCGCGAGTTCCCCGATGAGTAAACCGTTCTCACCTGCATCACGCAATGCGTTCAGGACCCGTTCGGCATCATCGTTCATTGAAATGACCTTGAATAGACACGTGGCAACGTCAAACATCTTACGCGAGATGATATTTAAATTTCGGAAGAGGCTAGTCATTATCGGCAAATGCCGTATTCATATAGACATGAATGTACAGTTATGTACATCATTTTTTCTTCAGATAAAGCATTTGTCCAACTAGTTTTGAGGTGTCAAAATCTCGTTTTGGGCGTACAGCAACATAGGGTTCTTTCACCGGTCCGAAGACATCAATGATTGTCCCAACCTCCTGCGCTTTCTTATCTAACACCACTGAACGAGATCCAGCTGGTGGTGTTTTATCGGTGCGTAAGATAATTGATCCACGCTTTGAAATATGAAGCACTTTGCCAAGACGTCTCAATATGTTTCACTCGCAAACTGGCTTATTTTCGCCGTTTCTTCTTGCCCTTACCTTTCTTCGTTTCAGCAGCCAATCGAGCGCTTTCCCGCTGAGCAACAGCTCTTCGAACACCTTTCGCAAGCATGAGGAGCACACGTTTCTTCTTATGATTCTCAGGATTAGAAACAAGGATGTATCCATTCTTGTCAGAGAATCCTCGAGAATACTGTTTATCAGACTCACTCTGATATTCAAAACCGGAAGATTCTGCAGCCATCTCTAGTATCTTAATAGTCACATTTGACGCAGCCAAATTTGCAGGTATTTTTCGACCTTGCGACCTTGTAAGGTCTTTTTCAAAGTATGACGGCCAGATGACTAACATTCCGCTACGTTTTCTCATAGTAACTTTCTTCCAAGCTGTCTACAGGAAATCCAGTTTTGAAGCACTTTTTATCTTTCGCATCAGGAGAAAGTGAAGGTGAACTTGATAAGCCAGTGAGTCTGCTACCTGATAACAGAACAATAGGATGAGTATTAACTTGACCAGAAAAAGCAAAGATGTCTATTTTGCAGAAATTGCTGATCTTGTATCTTCCCGAAGCACATGTATGAGAAATCAGGTAGGCGCAGTAATTGTCAAAGACTCACAAATCCTAAGCACAGGATACAATGGAGCCCCAAAGAAAATTCCTCACTGTGAAGATGTTGGTTGTTTACGGGAAGAACTAGGGGTCAAACCAGGAGAACGACACGAGCTATGTAGAGGCCTTCATGCTGAGCAGAATGCAATTATACAAGCAGCATTTCATGGTGTGAGTGTTAATGGCGCCAAGATTTTTTGTACAACACGACCGTGTAGTATATGTACAAAAATGCTCATCAATGCGGGAATCCATGAAATAGTATACATTGAGGAATATGACGATGAACTTGCGGCACAGCTTGTAAAAGAGGCGGACCTCCTCCTTCGTCGTGTTGAAATCCCCAGAAAGTACGGTCGGAACTCAAAACAGACTTAGACGAATTTCACTCATCTGGAAAAGTTAAAGAACAACATTGTTTCGTTTCAGCGTGATTAGGTGTCCACAGATGGGAGAACTTGAGAACCTGATTAGTATCCATGATCTAGATAGAAAAACGATAGACCATATCCTCGATACAGCGGCTAAGATGGAAACTGTTGCAGTGAAGAGGAGCAAAGATCTCGATTCAAAAATAATGGCGGTCTTGTTCTTTGAGCCCTCCACACGTACACGCCTTTCCTTTGAGAGCGCGATGCTTAGATTGGGTGGAAGCGTACTTGGTTTTGCAGAAGCGGCGACATCAAGCGCAGGAGGAAAGGGCGAAACACTTGCAGATACTATTCGGACAGTGGAGAGATACGCAGATGTCATTGTCATCAGGCATCCGCTGGACGGATCAGCAAGGGTGGCAGCAGAATTTTCTAGTATCCCTGTAATCAATGCAGGAAGCGGGTCGGAAGAACATCCAACTCAAGCTTTGCTTGATTTGTATTCTATCAAAAAGATGAAGGGAAAAATAGACGGTCTCTCTATCTCACTCTGTGGAGACCTCAAGTATGGTCGTACAGTTCACTCACTAGGAATGGGCTTAAGCCATTACGATGTTAAAATCAAGCTTGCTGCACCACAAACACTCAGAATGAAACCAGCTATCATTGAACAGATGAAGCGGTCTGGTGCAGATGTGGTGGAATGTGAGAGTGTAGAAGATGCAGTGAAGGATGTAGATGTAATCTACACAACTCGAATCCAGAAAGAACGTTTTCCTGATGTTAGAGAGTATGACAAGGTGAAAGACAGATTCAGAATTACCGTTGATGATCTGAGGTTGATGAGAGAAGATGCCATTATCCTACATCCTCTTCCTCGAGTAGATGAACTTGATACAGCGATTGATGACACTCCACATGCCAAATATTTAGACCAGGTATACAATGGAGTAATCTTGCGGATGGCTGTTTTGAAACTGATTTTGGGTTAGATAGGTTCTATAGCTCTCAGCTCTCGAGTGAGTGTTTCAATCGACCCAGCCTTACTTACAGCTAGCGGGATCCGCATTTGCTCTGAAAGCTCTAGAGCAAGTCTATCAACAGTTCCAACACCATGAAGAATCACTAAGGAAGGTTTGAACTCTTGCGATTTGATAGCAATCATTGGAGCACGACCAGTGTTAACATTCGTGAAAACTAGACATCTCTCTGTTGTGGCTCCGAAGAGCTTCAAGAAGGCATCACTGTCTAATTCCTTTACTGCCCGTTCCACATCAACAAGAGTGTATCCGTAGATTTCTCGATCTAATAGCTTCTCTCCACTCTTGACGCTACATTTCAAACGCTGACAGAATTCTTTCGCGGTCATTGGTGATGTGAAGTCACTCATAGCCAGCACTATATTAAGGTCAACAAGACTAACATCCATTAGACGCACAAATGCAGAAACAACTTGGCCACCATTTCGTTCATCAAGGGATAGTAATGCCATAACAAAGCGCCGTATCGTAGAAGTCCCAGGAGACTTTCTTCGTCCGGACTCATAATCACTAATCACACTTGGACTGATGTTTAGATAATCTGCAAGTACAATCTGTGGTAGTCTGAACCGCTCTCTCCAGATTTTCATAGTCTGTCCTGGATGGTTTGACAATGCAATTTCTCCAGCAATACGGCGAGCAAGACGCTCTCGAACAGACGATTGATACGACATTAAACGAATTTTCAGGTCATTTGAACATAAGGATTTCGACTATTGACGAATTAAAATGCTGGCATATCAAATCCAGTCATCATGTGAACCTTTGACAATTGCATCAGCTTTGTTAATTGTACCACAATATGAACATTGTATAGATTGAACTCCTTTTTCTGACTCCAAAGGCCCTCCACAGTGAGCACACTTCTGCAAATGGACTTCTTGATCAATTGCGCGTTCAAATCTTCTTGACATATATGGGACTTCTCTTCGTGCTGAGTTTCCAGATATGATTCCTGGAATACCACAGGAAGCTGGACAACAAATCAGAATAGGAATAATGAGTAGTAATGCAATAGGTTGGAGGGGGATGTTAAAGCCGGAGTATATCAAGTAGCCACCGAAGAACAATGTTGGAAAAGCAATTGTGACACAAATGGATTCATCGTACTGCTCTGCAGATCTGCATCTCGTGGAACACCATGGACCACCTTCTGTATGTACCCAATGACGACTCTCTGTCGTACCACACCATCTGCATTGGACAACTTCTCCCCGTTTGACAGCGATATACGACCGTCGTCTATATCGGCTCACCTACATAGCCTCAGTTCGAAATTATCTTAAAACAAGATAAGCTCTGCCACTAACCTTGAATCTGAAAAGTGTGGTGGGCCGGCCCGGATTTGAACCGGGGATCCCCTGGAGTCTTGCTGGCGGACATGAGTCCGCAAGACCCAAACCAGGAATCATAGCCAAGCTAGACCACCGACCCATGCTAGACCGGCAATCCTCCAACTGTGGTTATAAGAATAACGGAGCTGCTTCAAAACATCAGTCATGAATAAGGTCTTAACTACGCGACAATAGTAGATGATGAGTATGATGAGTCTACTTGGCCCAGATGATTTTGACTTGGACAGAAAAGGTCGAAAGAAGAAGCTGGCAAAGGATCTAGCACCTTCGGTGGCGAAAGAGATTGAAAAGTGGTTGGACAGGGAAGAAGATCCTGAGGCTTTCAAAAACGTATCAAATCTTGTTGGCCCAGAAGAAGCAGCCCGATTATTTGCCAAGCGCCGTAAACATGGTAGAAGACTGAAACCCGGAGACCCTCTACTCGAAGACTGATGATGGGACTACAGTGACAGCAGAGAATCCTGAGATAGATGGAAGCATGGACCACAGCAACATTAGAACATCGTTGGCATTCATTCGTACCATCGATGCTGAGAAGAGGACTCACCTTGCAGAACTTCGTACCGGAATTGGCATCATCACAATAGCACTGTCATTATTGGCAATCTTGATTGCTATCACGGAAATTTACTCTGTGATTGAAGTCTTGGGTTTCACAGTCATCCTCATTGTAGGTGTTGCGTTCCTATTCCTAATTGGAGGATACCTTGCCTTTACAGCAATGAGGAGCCTCAGGAGAGATGCTGCCCTCCGAAGCAAGTGCGATGACCTTTCCTGTCTTGTGTCAGAGTTTGGCAATCACGATCATGATTAGAAAATACAGTTGTTTTCAAGATTGAAAAAATGTGTTGAAATAAGTTCTGAAATTATGTCTGGTCATCATTTCGATTGAAAGGCTGAGCTACTCGACCAGCCCTGATATAGTCTATCACAGCCCAATACCATGGTCCGAATAGGAAAATTACGAGGTAAAATCCCAAGAAGAGGAGACCTCCACAAACAAAGATACCAATGCAAGCTACTGCTGAAGCCGCCCATGATTGCTGTTTCCATACTGCTAAACTTACAAAAAGAGATAGAAGCCCAGTGGCTATCATGAGTGTTACAGCTATTGTAGTAGCGAAACTAGGATATACCAGTGAGATTTGAAATAGCCCATAAGCAAAGTAAATTTGGGTTGCTCCTGCAAGAACCATTAAGATTGTAGCATTTCGAACCTGTAAATGACGCTCCGCATTGTTCATTCGCAACCACTCAGTTCACAGCTTTTGTTATCACATTGAAATAGAAACTGATAGATTTTGCCAATTCAATGATAATGATGAAAAAGTGGAGCCCCAGGCGGGATTTGTTCAGTCTCAGGGAATTCCTGAAATTTTTGAACCCGCGGCCTCTTCCTTTGTGGGGGCCTACATTAAGTATAGGACCTTACCAAGGAAGCGATCTAACCGGTCTAAGCTACTGGGGCTTCCGTGTGACGACCAAAGGTCGTTACTTCGGATTCCGCATGAAAATTGGTGATAAAGATTTCTACAGTAGCTCAATCCTGAAGTAACACCATTCCACTCTGATTGCAAAAACATTTGGTCAATGGTCTGATGAAGCAATTAAGCTTATCAAAAAGAACCCAATTGAGTTGCGAAAACTGTCATAGATCGAGAAGCGAAGAAGTGATAATGGTAAAGGGTATGTATGGAAGTGGAGATTGGAGTGAATGGATGACTACTCAGAGGTACCTGAACCCGCAAAACCTCTGGCAATACGCGCATATGGTATATCCGGTTCTGCTCTAAAGAAAGAGATTGAAACTATCACTGGCGTAAATCCTGGGAAGAATGCAGTATATTCCAAAGAAACCGGTCGCGTTTCAGTTGAGTCTGAATTGTTTGGCGACTGTTGCGACGGTGGTGGTGGCGCTTGTACCTGCGATGGCGGCGGTGGTGGTGACGGTGGTGAAGGTGCCGCTATCTGTGTCATAATCCTTCTAGCAGCTGCGATTGCCCTTGCGATTGTGTGGTTTGTAGTGATGCTAGCCTTCTCAATCATGACGATAGGGGGCTTCTTCAAGAGACGTTTCCGAACTCATCTTATAGTTGAAAATGAGAACAAAGAGTTCATCGGAAAACTCGCAATAGCTACAGTACAGAAACGTGGTGTTCTAGATTATACATTCGGACAGGTCGAGTATGATGATTGGATGATCCACAGATTTGGATTATTTTATCGGTTGAAGCTTCTTAGACAGATTGGAATCTTCTTCGGATTTTGGTGGGGATTAATTGAAATTGCATTCAAGTTGAATGAGTATCTTATGGGTGTAGGTGGTTATAATTTGTGGCCACTTCGCTATGTGATGATAGCAATCTTTCTCCCACTTCTGTTCTATAGTCCGATATTGGAGATGCAATTCAGACGCAGCTTTGCAGAAGGAGCAGAGATGATTCTGCGGCTTCTTAGCTATGAGCCTTCATACTCACCAGATCAA
>JBHLRT010000001.1:0-18197 GCA_048882305.1 Candidatus Thorarchaeota archaeon | reverse complement strand
GGAATTCGTCAAAGAGCGGAAACGTGTCTATGGTAGTCCCACTAAAGTATGGATACACAACAAGGATGCCAATGCAATAATCAATTATGAAGAACATGCAGCGATATACCAAGAGTCATTTGAGAGGTTAATACGAACATCTGGTGTTCCAACAAGTATATCACAAAAACTGGATTCAAAACGACTCATTGATTATTATATGTCGATTAGAGAGCCAGTTCCATCTGCTCACACCTTTGAAAATAATGCAACTTTCAAAACAGGCATAGGTGACATCACTGCCATTTGGGTTCCTGGTCACTCATCTGGGTCAGTATGCTATGTGTCAGATGAGAATCACATCATCTTCAGTGGAGATCACATTCTAGGAAACATCAGTTCAAACCCAAGCATCTCATTTGATAGCTCGGATAAAATTGGGATGCTGACCTATCTCGATTCCCTGAATTGCATCTCATCCCGGAGCAATTACATTGCCTTACCCGGTCATAGAGACCCTATATCTGATATTAAATCAAGAATTGAAGCATTACGCGCTGAGTATGATGTAAAATTCCAGAAAGCCGCAGAATCACTGACATCCACACCCAAGACAGTTTATGAGATATCGCGAATAATCTATGGTGACTATGATATAACCTCGTTAGTTTTAGCCTTAGCTGAAACTCACGATGTTCTTAGAATCTTAGAAAGCAGAAATCAAGCTCGACTTATCGAAGAAACTGGAGTTGTCCATGCAATCCGTATGGAATAGTGCGATTAGTTATATCGTAACTCTATTTCCTTAAACAGGGCTTTCAAATTACTTAATTGCTTTGAGGAGGTTGAACAAGTATGATTGAAATCTATCTTTATGGGGATGTTAAGACTCTGGTTCGGGGTAGTATTCCTGATGCTGATACAATTCTGTTATTTGACTACGTTGAAGGAGAACACTTTCAAGAACTCTTGAATAGATTAGGATTGAAACAAGATGATGTTGGAAAATGCTTCATCAACAACTCACTCGCAGTACCGGAGAAAGTAATTCGCGACTGTGATACCATCGAACTTAACCAAAACAATCCTTCTGCATAATTTCTGACCACTCCAAATCAAGGGATAGGGAACTTAACCCGTCATAAATCAAAGTGTGAATCTTTACATTTTGCACATCGTGGTAGATGATTTTTCTCATTAACAAAGTTCTAACTCTGTAGAATTTATGTTGAAGCAGGATAACTTGCATCCTGGAAGAGTCATTTCAATTGGTAATAATGATCACAACAATCGTCCCCACTCATGAGTTTTTTAGAGATTTTAAACTCCATATTAGGATTGAATCCTGCAACAATATGTGGGTCTGTGCTGCAGTGAAAGATCAATCCATACTCAGGCTTACCAATTTTGAGATAGGTATCAGCCATAGGGCATTTTGTGCAGTGGATTTGAGCTGAGTTTGCAGTTCTGTCAACTGTGAACTCTCCTCCAGCTCTTTCAAAAGACTTCCACAATGTGTCTAGAATACCTTGGATGTCGTTGGTTTCTCTCTTCTCAGCTATCTCGGACCATGCTCTCTTTGTATTTTCAGCAATTATTTCCAAGACTTTCTTTTCTCCTGCCTCTCCAAACTCTTTCTCAAACTTTTCAAGTAGAGCTTTGAGTTTGCGTGGTTTTGAACGAGCCAGTCGAATCTGGGTGATTAACTCTCTAAGCTCATTATCACGTACATCCAAATCATTCATACCCGCCTTTGGTGAGACCTTCAATAAAAGAGGTTAGTTCTCAGTATATTCACAGTTGTCTCACAATTGCATCGGGCACAAGGGCTCTCTCCGCAATGATTTTTTTTACAGCTCTAGACCGAGATAAATTCAACCTCGTCTTCGAGGTCCTCATGCTTCTTGTCTTTCACTGGATCATCTGCCTTTAGAAGAACAAAGAAGGCCAAAATGAGTATGAATGAAGCTACCACAAAAGGGAACATGCCAATCAGACCTGAATGTGTTTCTCCGGGTACTGGAGTTGCTGTAATGTCCGCAACGAACCCTAATAGAAGAGGGCCTATCACAAAACCCAAATCGCTGATAGTTCTGTATAATCCCATCGAGATCTCAAGTTTGTCTTGAGGCGATAAATCTGTTACATATGCCGCACTTGGTCCCTGCAAACCAATAACTGCTCCATATATTGCCACTACTATTGAAAGTGTTAACAGATCGGTTGAAAATGGGATTACTAATGTGATACCTGCACTAAAGATAAGGCAAAGTGCTAGTGGTATTTTCCTTCCAATCCTGTCCGATATACTTCCCATTGGAGTGATGGTGACTGCAGTTGTTATTCCCCCAATTGTTAGGACTAGTCCAATTTGACTCGCATCAAATCCAAGATTGTTTGCTGCGAAAAGGGGAATCAGTGTACTTCTAATTCCAGTTCTAAGAAAGAACATGGTGAATACAGCAAATGTAACCAACAGAAACGATCGGTTGGATAGAACTGCCCGCATATCGTTCATGATTGCTCGCGCTTCCAAAGGTGCAGCACTCGAACTAGTCAGCTTGGGTAAAACTAACGTTGGTAGTATAGCCAATCCAGTCATAATTGCATATGCGAAAAATGGTGCATGAATATCGAAGAAGTCTGTAAGAACGCCCCCAAAAGTAGGACCAAATATGGCGCCGAGTAGTAGCATTCCCATATACAGGCTCATCCATTGTCCTCTTTTTTCCTCTCCAGAGATTTGAGCAAGAAACACAGTTGCTGTAGTGACATACAGGGCTGAGCCAGCTCCCTCTATCATTCTCGCAATGACTAGTGTAAGATAGTTAGGGGCTGCGCCAGCCAAAATGGAGGAGGTTGATAGAAGAATCAGACCGAAGACCATGATTCTCTTCTTGTCGTATCTTCTCGAGAGAAGACTAGCTGGCATATCCAATACCATTCGTGTGACCGCAAATGAGGAAACCACAAACCCAACAAGAGTATACGAAACCTCAAAGCTCTCTGCATAGGTCGGAAGGATTGGAGCCACCATGCTCAATCCAAGAAGCACTAGGAAAGTCACTAATGAGAGATTAAGAACTGTAATCACACTACCTTCGTACCTAGAGTTTGGTTTATCCTCTTCCAGTTGTTGGTGTTCTTCTGACAAAGTTAGTGACAGTCCTTAGATTGTGAGCCATTGCTCACTGGTTAAAGTACTTTCAGATGGAACCGCTTCTTTTGAATTACTCTAATCTCTTCTCTAACTCCAGTTCTCTAACACGGTTTCTCACTGAAGCTTCAGCTTCATCAATCTGCTTTCGGAGATAAGCAATTTTCTCCAGCTTCACATCGACCTCGACCTTCTTTTCTGCATCAAGTTTGGTGTGTTCATCATAAGCCTCTGACCACTCTTGTCTGGTTTGAGCAAGCTGTTGCCTCAAGTGTTCATACATGATTTTCTTCACATGTACAGTGTTTCTAAGATTCAGTAGTCTCGTTTCAATATCTAATGAGTAATCCCGAAAGTTTTCTTCTGCTTCCTTTAGTTGTGCACGCAGCTCAATCAGGTTGGTCATAGCTTGTCCAATCTCATCTTCCTCGAATAACTCAAAGTCCTTAGTAGTTGGTTCTTCCACTTCCACAACAGGAGTTTCAGCACTGAATGGAGTTACCTCAGGTGTTGGAGCTTGCTTCTGCTCTCCTACGCGCACCTCATGCATGGTGGTGATAGTACGATGCTCTCTGGGATTGATCATCAGTCTAGTCAATTGGTCGAAAGCCTTGTCGATGTTCTCGCCAGTCAAGGCTGAGGTTTCTATGAAGATTGCTGGCGTGTTCAGCTTATCACTGAAGGTCTTTGTAAACTCAAGTCCTTCTTCGTATGAGATGATCTCATCTTTGGGGTGGTAGGAACGGAGGTCTATCTTGTTGCCCACTATGATTAGAGCTGGCAATTCCTCCATGAATCCTTTCGCTTCAACGAGCCATTTTGTAGCACTGTCGAATGACTCTCTGTCAACTGTGGAATAGACAAGAATTAGTCCACTACAACCTTCATAGTATCGCTTACGCAGCGATTGGAACTGGGGCTGACCTGCTATATCCCAGATCACAAGACGGACCGACTCATCATCATGGTACATCACCGTCTTTTGTGCAAAATCGACTCCGAGCGAAGGAATATAGTTAGACCTGAATCCTTGCCCTAGATACTTACGTCGGATGCTGGTTTTCCCAACATAGCCATCTCCTATTAGACAGATTTTGAATTGCCAGCGCTTGGCTGATGATGACATACTATCCTCTCCAATTGGGCGGTGGCTTCAGTATAATCCTATATTTTTGGTACTTATAGTCATATTTCGGTTATGTAACATATGTGTCTAAGATAAATTGGTTAGCTATGGTTAACATGTCTATAGTTCACAATCCTCTTTTAATTGCTAGACCACGAGCTTAAAGAACTAATATTCCAATGATTTCTTCATGACAAAGAAAGTGAATGGATTGTATCTTTGTGAAGAGTGTAATCTATTGTATAAGGATGAAGCACTCGCTAAGAAATGTGAAGAATGGTGCAGAGAAAAGAAATCGTGCAATCTAGAAATTACAAAACACGCAGTTAACAAGTCTGAATTATCACTGTGACTCATTTCGCTCCGTTAACCAATCTCTATAATAGGAGAAAGCACCCTGTAGAAATTCTCTATATCTAGATAGGAGCCAAACATGTGAAAGAAACCTTCGAGTTTGGCGGCGAGATTGTGTGGCGGCCAACATCTGAGCAAATTGAACGAGCAAACCTTACCAGATTCATGAAGATTCACGGAATATCTAATTTTGATGAACTCATGAAGCGCTCAACTGAGGATGTAGCATGGTTTACAGATGCGCTTCTGAAGTTTCTAAATATTGAATTTTACAAACCCTATGACGAAGTTGTTGATCTCTCAAAGGGAATTGCATGGCCAATATGGTGTGTCAACGGGAAGATGAACATTGTCCACAATTGTTTGGACAAATACATAGGAACACCAACTGAGAACCAATCCGCATTGATTTGGGAAGGTGAGGATGGAACGAATCGTTCACTGACCTATGGCGAACTTTTCCGTGAAGTCAATAAGATGGCTAATGCCCTTCGTGAACTCGGTCTGGGTCTAGGTGATCCGATTGGCATCTTTATGCCAATGGTTCCTGAGATTGTAGTCGCATTACTTGCGATTGCAAAAATTGGTGGCATAATCTTGCCATTATTCTCTGGTTTTGGTGTTAATGCGATTGTTGATCGTCTAGGAGATGCTGATGCTAAGGCAATCTTCACGGTTGATGCATCTTTGAGGAGGGGCAAGGCTGTTTCTATGAAATCCGTTGCTGATGAAGCTGCTGAGAGAATTCCAACGCTTCTGCATATGATTGTCTTGAAACAAACTGAAACTACCACGCAGATGGTGAACGGTCGCGATCATTGGTGGACAGATCTCATTGCGGACCAATCTGACTCGTCCCGCACCGAGATAACAGATGCTGAAACCCCAATGATGATCATATATACTTCAGGTACAACAGGACTTGCAAAAGGCGCTGTTCACACTCATTGTGGCTTTCCAGTAAAATCAGCTCAGGATATGGCATTTGGAACTGATATGCATGCTGGCGAACTTATCTATTGGATGACAGATATGGGATGGATGATGGGTCCTTGGCTAGTGTTTGGCGCTCTAATATTGGGTGGAACATTTTTCCTCTATGATGGAGCACCGGACTATCCCGGACCAGGACGTCTCTGGAAGATTGTTGAAAAACATAAGATATCAATCCTAGGCGTCTCACCAACATTGATTCGGCTCTTGATGACGCATGGTGAAGATCCGGTAAAGTCCCATGATTTGTCTTCCCTCAGATACTTTGCATCAACAGGTGAGCCTTGGAATCCTGATCCATGGATGTGGCTCTTTGAGAAAGTCGGAAGAAAAAGAATTCCTATCATAAATTATTCTGGGGGAACTGAAATCTCGGGTGGGATTGTGATGGGTAACCCTCTACTACCTCTCAAGGCTTGTGCCTTTTCCGGACCATGTCCAGGAATTGCTGCAGATGTTTACGACGAGGATGGAAAACCAATCCGAGATAAGGTCGGAGAACTTGTCATTAAATCGCCTTGGATTGGGATGACGCGTGGATTTTGGAAGAATCCTGAACGATATGAGAATACTTACTGGTCTCGATGGGAAAAAACTTGGATTCATGGAGATTTCGCCGCAATTGATTCTGATGGTCTCTGGTACATTTTAGGTCGGTCTGATGATATCATAAAAGTTGCAGGCAAACGGTTCGGACCTGCTGAGGCTGAATCAGTATTAGTAAGTCATCCAGCTGTGGTTGAAGCTGCGACAATAGGTGTTCCTCATAAGATTAAGCTCAACGAACTAATCGTATTCTGTGTGTTAAAATCTGGTGTGGAACCATCCGAGAATCTCCGAGAGGAATTAAAAGAGTCAGTAGCAAAAGCGATGGGAAAGCCGTTAACGCCTAAGGCAGTCCTTTTTGTATCTGACCTACCAAAGACACGTAATGCCAAGGTGATGCGAAGAATGATTCGCGCAGCATATCTCGGTGAAAATCCTGGCGACACCTCTTCTCTTGTCAATCCTGAAGCTGTAGAAGAGATACGTCATGCAAAATAATGTAAAAAAAGAGGAGATGGTCGGTAGCTATTCTATTGAATATCTTCCGACCTTATACTATTACTTCTTTTTCTTAGCAGGTGCTTCCTTAGTTTTCTTTGCTGGTTTCTTTTTTGCCATAGCAATCACATCCATGTCTGGGATCAGATTGGAAGAATTGCTACTGGAATCGAATGCCTGACTCTGACTTACCAGTCATCGTCATCATCATCGTCCCAATCATCTTCGTCGTCGTCATCCCATACATCTTCATCATCGAAGTGCATAGATGTCACCTCACGACAATGTCTAACGAATCAAGAGTAAAAGATGTCTAACAATTTTCAATATCGTCATAATGCCCCAAATTATAAAAAAGAGTCAATAAACGTCTTGAATACCAAATCAGCCTTTATCAAACACTTTTAACAAAATATGGGTTTTTAGACGTTGCAGACAAAGATATTAACGCTTATTGTACTCGCGTATAGGTGTCACCAAACAAAACCCGCAATGACCGAATCTGATGTAGATGTGATGGCTTCGGCAACATCGGAACTAAAGGGGAACTCCCGCCTAATTGTATTGCTTGGGTCACCGGAGGGAATAACAGCAACCACAAAGAAACTCCGTATGCTACCTGATGTTGAAAAGATACGAAAGGGTTTGTTCATCGTTCATAACTATTCAGAGAATCATGATAAGGCTCTTCAATCCCAGCCATTATTATCATTTATCAAAACAAAAGAGATACCTAGTCGTCGAAAGAATGCAGATAACACTCAGTCAAGTCGAGTCTTTACAATTGCTTCATTCAGTTTCAAGAATCCCACTGCCCAACAGAAAAAACGCGTTGAGCGATTGATTCGGAAAACCACTGGAGTACGATTAAGACCTGGGGTAATCCTCTTTCCACTTCTCAGGTCCAAAGAGCGAAGACGAATTATTGGAACCGAGGAACAGCAAGTCCTGATAGACTCCAAGGAATTTACAAGTCTTATTAGCAAGTTCGGAGGTTATAGCAATCGCTGGTCCCGTCTCAAGATAACGAATTCAGAAGCTATAACTCATGTCAATCATGCTGTTGAAAATACGTTCATGAGAGACATTCAATCTTTAGAGGAAAAGATACGCGACCTTCGTGAACGATCCAAAGACCCTACAATATCCGTTCGTAGATTAAAGAAGAATTACATGATTCAGTCACGTAGCTTTCGTGAGCTGAAGACTAAATGGATGTTAGCAAAGAAGCTCTGGTTGTACGACGCAGAGAAGATACTAAAACGGACTTACAACATGTTGATTGGAGTTAGACGGGCGATCACATTAGAAGAAGCTAGACGAATAGGCTAAGTGACCTGTTCAAATACCTATGAATCGCAATTTGTACATCCTGCATAAAGAACCTGCACTCCTCCCAGACAACCATCTCGAAATACGGTTGTTCCTTTGAGTCCCAGCTGGTCAGCTAACATGAATATTTGTTCCACATTCTCTGTTGTAGCACTGTTTGGCAGATTTACAGTCTTACTCACTGCATTGTCAGTATGCTTTTGAAAAGCTGATTGCATCCTCAAGTGCCACTCAGGATCAATCTCCTGTGCTGATTTGAAGACTTGTTTGACATCGTCCGGTACTTCATCTATATGCTGCACTGATCCTGTTTTCGCAACCTCCTGTTCAATCTTATCACTCCAAAATCCTCTCTCCACGGCAACTTTTTCGAACAGTGGACTAACCTCACTGAGGTAGATCCCTTCTGCGAGCATCCGACTGTGTGCGATTCCAAATAATGGTTCTATACCACTGCTAGTTTGAGCAATCAGACTAATACTGCCTGTAGGAGCTACGGTAATCAGGGATGCGTTCCGCTTCCACTTGTTGCGTTTCTTTAACAATGCAAAATTCTCAAAATTACCCCTTATTTTTGCTAGTTCATTTGACGCCCGTTCAGCCTTTTGTCTGATGAAAGACATGACTTCCTCAGCTTTCTCTAGCCCCTTCACAGAATCATAAGGAATTCCCAGCTTAATAAGGAATTCAGCAAAACCCATGATTCCCAATCCTATCTTTCTGTTCGTCTTTGTGACCTGTTCGATTTCCTTCACTGGGTAAACGTTGAGGTCAATTATGTTGTCAAGAAACCTAATAGCGAGTCGTACAACTTCTTCAAGTCTTGACCAATTGATTTCACCGTCTTTAACCATCCTTGAGAGGTTTATACTACCCAAAACGCAGGACTCGTATGGTAATAGGGGCTGCTCACCACAGGGATTGGTTGATTCTATTTGCTCTCCTTTCAAGGGGTGTTCATCATTGATTCGATCAATGAATATGATGCCGGGGTCTCCGGTACTCCACGCATTATGTACGATGGCATCAAAAATAACCCGTGCGCTAATACTTTGGATTATCTCACCATTATGTGGTGCAACCAAATCAATCTCGCCCTCACTCTTTAATGCATCAAGAAATTGTCTTGTCAGTGCTACAGAGATGTTAAAGTTCCTGAAGGACTGCTTATCAGACTTGCATGAGATGAACTCCATTATGTCTGGATGGTCACATCGGAGAATTGCCATATTTGCTCCTCTTCGGCGACCCCCCTGTTTGATAATCTCGGTCGCTGAATCATATACTTTCATGAAACTGATAGGTCCACTAGCTACTCCACCAGTTGTCCCTACTGTCGACCCTACCGGTCGTAATCTAGAAAATGAGAAACCGGTACCTCCCCCTGATTTCTGAACCATTGCCATATGTTGTAGTGAAGTGAATATTGATGTCATGTTGTCTTCGATTGGAAGGACAAAACAGGCACTGCATTGTCCAAGCTTCGTACCTGCATTGAATAGAGTAGGGCTGTTTGGAAGGAACTCAAGATTTGCCATCATGTAGTAGAAGAGGTCATCATACTCCTCTACGTCTGCAGTCTTGTCGTATCTCTTCTCTATACTCGCAACTGCACCTGAAACTCGTCGAAATAGTTGTGATGGAGTTTCTAATGGATTTCCATCTTCGTCTTTCTGAAGGTACCTTGAGAGAACCGTCGCAGCATTGGGTCCGAACTTAAGATCATCCACAACCCCCATCATTTGCAGAATTCTACGAGCTTCATGATGTTTCTCACGGTACTTCATATACCTTCGAGCAATTTCAGTGAACCCCCTAAGCAACAATGTATCTTCAACAATATCTTGAATTTCTTCGATATGGATAATCTCTCTGTTCTGCTCTTGAATAATTTGAACAACTTCTTTTGTCAATCCTCGAACTGGAGCTGTATCCGCATTAACTGACTCGAAGGCTTTTGTGATGGCAGCTTCAATCTTCGAATCATCAAAATCCACTATTCTCTTATCTCGTTTTTCAACCTTCAATGTATGTTCCTCACCGGCGGATTCTCTCTCACAAGTAAAGCTAATTAATGGGCTATAAGGGCAACCCTTTCTATTTGACCTTACCCATAAGAATTGGAAGTAGCAACAGTGCATCAACCTAGCAAAAATGAGAATCCTTCTGTCATCTGAAGAGCTAAATTTCATGTATAGCAAAAGACGAAATCTACCATTTTCCGTTGGCTTCAATCGTCTCTATTGCTATTTATGATCATTTTGATAATTCAAACTAAAAACATGGTAGTTGCTACCATGGTTCTGGAGGTATTTTTGGCGAGTCTTTCATTGTTATCGTTTATTGATTAATGGCTAACTATTCAAATCAGAACGAGATAATTGTCAATATAGACTGAAAGTTGCATCCTGGACTGCAACTCTTGAATGGAATTAGCTTATGGAATGATACAATCTTGTAAACAAGAAGCTCTTAAGTCTGAATTCTTTCCTAAGGAATTGATGACTAACGCTAATTTGCAAGTCGTTGCACTATGGCTTGAATGTTCAAGAATCATTGGTCAACGGTTTGGTTTCGAAGCTCCTTCCCCACCAAGATTAGTTGAGGTCATCGACGCCAAATCAGTAAAAAGAATTGGCGGTCATTATGATTCTTCCAGTGAGAAGCTACAGATACATTCTGATACAAAGAATGGGAAAATCCCACTGGCAGGAGTTGTCTATCGGGAATGCTTGTATCACTCACTTCCACCTGAATTATGTTTTGAGGCTAGGCGTGACCTAGCTTCTGAGTTTGCAAGGCAGCTTTTGAAGAAAAACGAGCGGGACGATTGGATAAATGCTTGGCGAACTATTCCCGCTCAAAGGTTTCGGCCTAACCTCCGCTACTATCCCTATGGATTGATGTCATGGATTAACGCCCTCGGAGGACCGAGTGAATTAGACACCTTGGTGCATGAATTTCTGACCATGGCTCGATATGGCAAATCCATGGACTTTGATGAGTATGTTGAATATATGACTCTGCGAACAAGGAATATAGTAGTAGAACTAAGCCACTCCGAGATCAAAATACTGAATGCTCTACTGAAAGAAGAAACTGCATCATACAGACAAATAGCTGAAATCTCTGGACTAAGTGAATCTTGGGTGAGTACGCAAATCAATCGGCTGAAGCGGAAATATGTTCTAATGAGCTTCACCAATACTCCCTACTCCAGAATTGGGATTAGAACATTTCACGTTCTTTTGGCAGGACCATCATGGAGCGAATCCTCTGAACTCCTTACCGATTGTCCCTTCGTATATGATGTCCGCTCAATACTGAATGGCCCATGGCAGACTCTTGCGCGCCTTACTGTTCCTGATTGCAAGGAAAATATTCAATCTCTGGATAAGATGATATCAATATTAAATAGCAGTGGGATTGCGGTTGATGTTGCAGAAACATATTCCGCAGGAATCACTAACTCGTTCTATCATTACAGCACTCAAAAACACAAATGGGAGATTCCTTGGGTAGCAATGCGAGGTTGGGGCCATAGAATTCTTGAAGAATCTCTTGATCAATTGGTTGAGCGAATAGATGTCCCTGCTAAGACAACGGATCTCTATCTTGACTCTCTTGATATGAGTATCTTGACACTAGTGCAAGAAGGAATAGCATCTACCAGAGCACTCAGAAAGGAAATCTCAATTGGACAGACTAAGCTTTTGAATCGCATAAAGAATCTAAGAAATGGTGGTTTAATCCGTACAATCTGGAATGTGAGTAATATTGGTTTAGTGGAGCGAGTAGCAATTAGGGCTACTGATAGAAAAACTGCCGGTGTTTTGGATACATGGTCGCGGGAACTTCCACGAGCTTTCCTAAGATACGAGGAGAATCGAAATTTGCTTATGCTGACTGACCTCCCAGCAGGTGGATCTTCTCGTTTAATGGAAACGATTAGAGCTCTGAGGTGGCCGGTTACTATATCTCCTCTAAGTAGTGGAATTTGGGGACATTGGCAATTTCCAGAAAGCTCTTGGGACGTTGAAAACCAACGTTGGACCGCACCGAGGGAAGACATCAGATTCTGGTTGAATGACCTTGCAGAAAAGGCTGAAACATTAACAATCGAAACATCAAGGTCACAGCGGAATCTTTCAGCAACGCGATGAAGAACCCAATCTATCAATAATCACCTCGTAACAGGATTATTCGATTTTTCAATAATTGTCAATAAGTGCTACCACTCTCTCTCGATCCACACATGAATAACAGCTCTATAATCCATCTATTGGCTGTTTCACGACCTCATCGATTGCTTATATGCTTGAGATTACACCACATTCCTGGGGACCAGGGACCGCCAGATGTGGGGAGCCCACGAAACGAAAAACTCTCCTCCTTGGTGGGGGGAGTCCCCCGGGGGTCTGGACTTGTTCAGACCCCCACATTGTATCAATGAACTCTTGTAACATTCAACACTCAACAAACATGATTACAAACTCGGATTTTCTGATTATCATGAAATCCACTTGGAGTTTAATAATATGACAAAACCGAAAATCCATGTTGCGATACTTGGAAACGAAAAGACGATTAAGCACCTTATAATAAGACGAAGTGTTGACGAGATTGTCCTTGTTTTCTCAAAGGAGAAATATGAGATTGCAGAATCTCTCAGAAAGCAGCTCTCTAAACTTAACATCTCTGTCTTACCGGTGTGTGTTATTCCATCCGATTTTAACAATATCCTCTCCTCCATTTTGACTTCGCTGGATCATGGCGTATTGGATGAGTACCAAATCGAGTTCAGTATAGCATCGGAATATTGCACAATGACACTTGCAGCGTGCGTTGCCGCAGCAATCGTAAAGGGATCCATCCTTTGTATTTCCGGAGGGGGATCCTATCAGATTGCTGAAATCTGGCCTTCAGAGCTAGTGAATCTCACACACAAGAAACGTGAGATTCTAGGTTATTTGGAGAATAATAAGTGTCCAGTGTTTCAGAAGGACATCTCGAGAGATACTGGAATTAGATCTTCGGGTGTATCTAGACATATACACGATTTGGAATTGGCTGGATATATCAAAAGAGACCGTATCGCCCGACGAAAACAAGTACAGATAACCAAACTTGGATCCGCAATTCTCCACTACAAACAACTTAGGCGGCGGCGAGTCTGGAGGTCTTTTGCAAACCGAGTATCAGAGGGCATCCAGACGGTGAGTTGAAATCATGTCAAAGTCTGAATCTTTTTCTTTTGAGCCTGGTAGCGAAGAAATGTTCGCTGACTATGCCACTCTATATAATGAGGTGAATTCGTTTGATAGTCCCGACCACATTGAACTGAAGAAGGAGTTCTTCCAATCATCATTCTCGTATCCTACGATAGACATCTCTAGGGACATTGTACTCGTTCGGAATACTGAGGGAAACTTGGTTGCTTCTGGAACTATTTTTACGCAGAACCAATCCTCGCCAATTTCAAAGATAGGGATTCAGGTACATCCTGATTTTCGTGGGCAAGGAATTGGATCCAGAGTAATGCAACAGTTAGTTCAGATTGGACGTAATCGAGGATCTTCACAAATCATATGTAGATTTCCAAGTTTTCGAGATTATGTTATTCCTTTCTTGGAATCGCATAACTTCAAACATGACTATACCTGGATTAAGATGAGTATCAAGCACAAGGACCCGATTTCTATTCCTCCGCTTCCTTGGGGATTAACTATTAGAGCTCTAAATGTAAAACAAGAACTGCTTTTGTGGGCTAACCTTCAAAACACGATATTTCAAGATCGAGTTGACTATGAATCAGTGGATATGGAATCCTTACGCTCGCTGACCAAACTTGTTAATTTTGATCATAATCTACTTACTATTGCTAAACTACATGACATACCAATTGGATATTGTTTTGCTTTGCCAGTGGAATCTGTTTATGCCGAAAGAACAGTCCAGATTCAAGGAATAGGAATTCTACCTCACTATAGGGGGCGAGGTTATGGTAGAACATTATTAATTGAAACTCTAAATCGCGCTTATCTGAAGGGATACACTACGACGGAGCTTGTTGTGATAAGCAATAATGAAGCAGCATTCCGCCTTTATGAGGAGTGTGGATTCAGAGAGAAGTATAGATATCTGTGGTACAAGCTATCTCTTGAAAACTAGTTCTCAACACATATTGCCCTTACAAAATAAACAGGGTCTGCATCTGAATATCTAAATCCCATCTGTTCGTAAAGAAATTGTGCAGGTGCATTTATTGCAAAATAATGGAGAAGAGCAACCTCTGAATTTCTTAGAACGTCATCCACTACAGCCTTGATGCATGCTGCAGCATACCCCTTTCTTCTATGCTTAGGATGTGTTGCTATGTTTCCAATCTCTGTCCCATACGGGGTCATAAAATGGACACCCGCCACTGAAACAATCGAGCCGTCCGATTCGACTATGCCATAAAAAGGCCCGAGGGTCATTGCATTAGGTGTCCAAGCAGGAGTCCCCGTAAGCCGATATAGTTTCTTGAGCTCGTCCGCTTGATCCATCCTAAGTTTTACAGGCTCTCTCTTACAAGTGCAATGGAGCGTTGTAGATCTATCAACAATCATCTGCCGCTCTTTAGTTGGTCTAAGTATAACACATGCTTCTCCAAACTGTGAAAGTTGTTCTTCTGTACAGATTGCAACAAACTCGTTTCCAACTAATCTATCAGAATAGTCACTCATGATTGTTTTGAGCGAATCGACATCTCTGCACCAAAACGCAGTTGCCAAGAAATCTAGATCACTATAGAGAGAAAACACAGCATCGATTCTATCATCCTTCATCAGGACTCGAACATCACACCAATTTCTTAGTTGAGTGCAGTCTGCAATCAGAATGATATTGGAAAGTGAGTCTCTTAAGAGAATACTAAGCACATCATCAATTAGATTATCAGTAAGTGAAAGAATCTGTGATGTCAAAATCTACTGCCTCCTCTAATTGGTTGTATCTTGAGTTTACCAATCATCATCGTCCCATTCATCATCCCAGTCCTCTTCTTCCCACAAGTCATCATCATCGAAATGCATACATCTACCTCTGCGATACTTCATCCTTAAACAGGGTTACATTAATTCGTTTCTGATTAGTAAACATCCAAGTCATGGCTTGATACAATCTCTCCGGAATATCTGCTAGCCACTTCCGACAATAGATCTTCTTCATTTCGTCCCCACAAAAGCTGATGATACATTACAAGTAATCCTGGTTTTACTTGATTTGCAATGTCTGCCAACTCATAGGATGACGTATGAACGGATGAATGGTACTTTCGCCATTCCTCGTTTCGGTTCTGAAGGCCGATTACTGAATACACCTCGTGGATTAAGACATCGCATCCTTTCGCTGCATCAATAAGGCTCTGAGATGGACTTGTATCCCCTGAGATTACAATGGTCCTGTCTGGACATGCAAACTTGTATCCATATGCTTCTAACGAACCATGATGCACGCCGAACGCTTCAACCTTGATGAAATTGTCCTCGTAGATCTGACCCTCAGATATCTCGTGTATGTCAACAATGTATGATGATCTCTCAACAGGTTCTAATCCATGTATTCGTTCATTTAGATCCACTTCATACGCAGCCATAATGTGTCTCGTCATATCACTAAGACCTTTCGGACCATAGACCTCAAGAGGAGATTTCCTTCCCGCAACTCCAGGTGTAAAGATAAGATCTGGAAGTCCTATTGTATGGTCTGAGTGAAGATGCGTGAGGAATGCACGTGTTAATTTTGTTACTTCAATTCCAGCTGCAACAGCCCTTCTAACCAGACCAGTTCCGAAATCTATAATGTACACGAACTCATCAAGTGTAATTGCGACACAAGGTCCTGCTCTATCGATATCTGGATTTGGATTTCCAGTCCCTAAGAGGATGACCTTACTCTCCAAACTTGTACCTCCTTCAATTCACCTTGGCTTGTTACTCTTCCTCCTGTTTTACTAGATTATCTAGTACTCTTTGAAGGTAGGATTCAAACTGATCAATCTCTTCCGATTGAAATCCCTTGTAGAATATATTCGTCATCTCGACCGAAACCTCAATGTACACTTTCAACATTTTTCTAGTCTTTTCGGTCATTTCAATCAGGACTTTCCGACGGTCCTCTTCAGATTGCACCCTTTTAACGAATCCAGCGCTTTCCAGACCGTCCAGCAGCTCACTTAGAGTGGATTTTCGAAGAAGGGTTTTCTTGATCAGTTGATTGATAGGCACGCAATCCTCTTGCCAGAGAGCGAACAGGATTCTACCCTGCCCCGGTCCTATATCGAGACCTCGTTCCTTCAGGATTTCAGAGAAGACTCTTCTTCCAAGATGGTGGATTTGTGTAACCAGAAACCCTCCTGATCTCTGTGACATCATTTTTCAATCACCTAACTCATATCTAAATGTCTGACTTCCGGTCCAACCTTTGACTACTGTCGGTACCAGTCTTAGTACAGTATGGTCTGGATCGTCGTAACCCTGAGGATAATAACGCACCCAATTTTCGTGCCAAAGTGCCTTTTTCAGTTCTGTATCATCGACTATCTCTACATCCCCTCCAAACATAACGCCTTTCGTTTCCTCGGGTCTACAAAAGTAGACAGAAACTTTTGGTCGGGATTTTATATCCTCAATTTTGGTCGAGGATGTATTTGTCGAGAATATTATTGTGAAATCATTATGCTGTTTGGCGAAGATTGGTATCAATTTTGGATACCGTTCACTGTTCCGAAGGTTGAACATTGCTCTGGTTTGAGGGTAACCATTTTTGTCAACTGTTGTTAGGTATGCTGGCCATCCTCTTTCTAGAAGGTCCAGACACATCCTTCGAATTTCTTTCTCTTCCATCAAAGACACACCTGATAGTTCGGAACCTAATTAACTAGTTCGGTTCCTAACTAATATACATTGTGGTCTGTGAAATTCCTGGGCTAGAAATGTAACAATAGAACAATCAGTTCTCTTTCTCCCCATTTCGCTTGTCCCTTACTTTAGCCATGAATTCCGGGGTGATGTGAGTAATACCTTCTGCTTTTGCTTGATCAACAACTCCCTTGAACACTCTGTTCAAGAACACTCTAGGCACGTTCATAATCATAGCACAAGCTTCATCATCCCAAGTAACCTCGGAATCGAAGCGCTTTGCGGCATATGTGATAGTGTTCAAGGTCGTACCTCTGTCTTCAGGAATTCTAATCTTGTATGGCTTCTTTTGCTCAGAGAACCAGAAGTAGATGTTATCCCTAAAGCCCCAATCAATGGGGAGGTTTGGAAACTCCTTCCCATCGCTAAATCCACGAACAATAGACTCTTTGTATTTCTTCTTCATGAAGATGTGATCAACATTGAGTATGAAATTGTCACAACCTGAAATGATGCGGTGTGAGGTCGATCGATTCCAGGTGCACTCGAAGACCTGAATCGACTCTTCCACAATCTCTGGATAGTTTCCCCCATTATCGTTTTCCGGACGCATGGACGGTAGTAATGTGAAGATGCTTCTCTGCATCTTTTCTTCAGTAGTATCACCTGGCCAACCTAGCTCTACACAGTTCTCCATGAATTTTTTGTCATCAGGGATGAAGTTGATAGCGCAGACTCCGGTACGCTTGATGTTCATTGCTGTGTTACTGTCCTCTCGACAAATCAACATCATGGCATATCTTTCTGCAATCAAATGTGGAAAACACAATGAATAGGGTCCTAAATTCGTCTGTCCCTCCTCTGAAAGAGTGCTGATTAGTACAACCGGCATAGGAAAGTACGAACTTGTCTGGTAGAAGTTATCTAACATGCGAATGTCTTCGAAATCGTTATTCATGTACATCTAAGCCTCGTCTATGTTGATGTCTAGGTCAATCTCAGAAGAATTTGTCCTGCGCAGGTTTGGTTCCCAGAAGTCTTCTAATATAGCTATCTTGAACGAATTATTCTAAAAAAGAGGTTGAGGAGGCTAGGAAACCTGCCTCCTCTTGTATGGTGTACTACTAGCGTCTTCGGACAAGTGCAATTGCCAAGATGGCTATCAATGCAACTCCAGCAACAAGTCCCAATGTCAGTGGGTCTAGAACCGGATTGCTATCGGAGGAAAGAACTCCAAGTACTGGATCGTACTCAAGGGTATCATCACCGAAGTTTTCGAAGGAGAGGTATACTGCATTTCCAGCTCCTG